>CANCGK010000007.1 GCA_947377595.1 bacterium
GTATAGCTTTTTGAATAGCTGGAGTATCTTCAGGTTTTTCAAATCGCATTCTTATATCAGTTCCACCAGTAAAATCTACACTATACCGAAAGCCACCGTTGTAAACATACGCTACAACACCAGCAAAAATAAGAAGTAAAGATAACAATGCGCTTTGTATGCGATATTGTGAAAAGTGGACCATTATACTCTCCAAGGGCTTAGGTTCTAACTTTAAAAATAAAAATACCGAAAAATACTAAAAATAGTTTTTAGCTAGCAGAAACTACAGAAACATATTGTCTGTTGTATCTTCCTTTGTGAAATTTAATCACACCGCAAGCTAATGCAAACAATGTATCATCTTTACCACGACCAACTGAAGCACCAGGATGAACCTTTGTACCACGTTGACGAATGATAATTTGACCTGTTTGAGTTGCTTGTCCACCAAAAAGCTTGACGCCAAGACGCTTACTGTGACTATCCCGGCCATTCGAGGTTGAACCACCGGTTTTACTGGTTGCCATCGTTAAATCCTTATTTATTTTTTCTTGTTTATTGAACTTATATTGTAATTGAAAAATTACATATTACATTTTTAATTGTGCCTTTTAACCAAGGAAAAGTCAATCCCTAAATTCTTATAAAATATAGATTGTCTCTTCGCAAATATCGTTAAATAAGCTTATATCGCCAGATACTCGAGCTCGTTGTAATGCTTTATTTTTTTCATGAATCGATATGTGATGATATTTATCTGTTTTTTGGTTATCGTTAAAAACAAATGCTGTATATGTTTCTAGATCAGATTTAGTCAGAGTTGTTTTAGGGGATAACTTTTCGTAACATATTATTTTAGTCATAGGAATATTATAAGAATATGTATATTGACGGCCCATTTTAATAGGTATTAAAATTTGTTGATTTTTATTATTCGTTATAACAAGTGCAATATCATTTACTCGAGCATTAAAAAAAACTATTTTTTTATAAGGGCTTGGCTTAGCAGTTTTTTCATTTTTTTTACTTTGTTCTACTTTTATTACAGGTTCTAAAGCTTTTTTTTCTTCCTTTGGATTTTCTGATACAGCACTTGTTGAATTATCTTCTTTTATCATTTCTTGATTTTGTCCTTGGAGTAATGGTATTGAGAGCATGTATGAGAGTATGTACATATATTTTATTTTCACGTTTTACACCTTTTTTATAAGCATTTATTTTCTATATGTCATAAGTTTATAGAAAATAGGTCTCATAAAACAATATTTACAACTCATTTCGCTTACTTTATTGCCACCTCTTTACTTTATTACCATTTTTTACTTTTTGTTTTTATGTTGAATTTGCGAGCTTATGAGTGTCATTTTTTCTTGATCTGTATAATGAACTTGTATAATAATCGTATGGTGTAACACCATAACAATCATTGCATCAAGTTTTTCTTTCATAATGTATGTATCAATTTCAATTAAAGTTTGTTTTATTTTTTGAGTGTTGATTTGTTGTATGCTCATAAAGATATAATCATCGATAGGGATAAGGCAGTCTTTTAGAGAAATTTTTTGATCAATTTTTTCATCGGTTATTTTTTCTAAGTTTGGATGTGTTGCAAATAGAGCGCATGACTCATTCATAGATTGTTGCCAAAAAGGATGAATTTTTTGTGTTGTCTGGTTGATACATGCATATAGATCATCAAAGCTATATTTTTTTAGATTAAAGAGTTTGCGATACTCAATAATTAGAGGAATAACTTCGTGCCGATCTGATATTTGTAATAAAATTTCTTGTAATGCATCTTGCTCAGATTTTTTACTATCATTATTTTGTAGTTGTTGAATTTTTCTTTTACCAGGTAATTTTAATGTATCAAATAAAAATTTTTTGACTTGAGATATGATATCTATGTCGATTGGCTCGGGCGAATAACTATTGATTTTGTATAATAATATTTCAAGTTGTTTTGTTATATAAATTTCTAACTTTTTTAATTTTTTAGTATCAATTTTGATGCCAGTTATTTGCATTTTTACCAAAATAGATTGTAATGCCATTTCAGTTGCAAAAAAATATTCTAAGACATTGTCTGCGGCTAGTTCTGTTTTTAAAATATGAGATAAAAATAACGATTGATGAACGCTTGCTATATTTTCCCACAAGCAAGAGTCTATAGCAAAAGGTTGTATGTCCGATTGATTATTCGTTTGGTAAGCATATGATTGCATGGCATTGTGACTGTAAAATGTTTGGAGTAATTCAACGCTATTTTCTAAAGTGTCATGACTTATGAGGTTTGCAGCTATGTTGATATCAAAAATGTTACCTACGATTGGAGTTGATATATTATGAGCAATGATTCTGTCAAAAGATCCATGATATAGTATTTTTTCTATAGTTAGGTCGGCAAAAATTGTTTTTAATGAAGATAAAACTGTCGGTAACGATAATGAATTAATCTCTTTTTCTTCGTTATTATGACGAGGTATAAAGTAAACAGTTTTTAAATTACAAGCTATTGATATTCCAGCGCATGCACTGACCATAGGATCAATATTGGTGCTTTGTATAGCCAGTGCCATGATTTTCGATTTTTCAATGGCTTGGCATAGATTCATTAAGTCTAATTCTGTTTTGATAATAATAACTTCAAACGATTCATGATATTTTTGTTGTGCACTTTTTAATATAAAAGAGAGCTTGTTAGATGAATTCATAGATTATTTCCTTTTTATAATAAATAAAAGCTTCATAGATTTGTTTATTCTATGAAGCTTTTATCATCTGATGCAAGTGTAATAATAATCTAACCGTACAATCTCTTGAGTAAAATTATTTTGTCACATCATGCCACGTCAAACCAGTTTTGATTTGAACGGTTAACGGAATGTCAAAATTTACCACTGATTCTAATGATTCTTGTGTAATTTTTGAGATGAGCTTACTATCTTTTTTTGGTACTTTTAAAATTAATTCATCATGAATCTGAAGTAAAATTTTGGTATCACTGCTTAAGGTATTAAGATTGTTTTGTAATTTTATCATGCCAAGCTTCATAATCTCTGCTGCAGTTCCTTGCACAACACTGTTAATTGCAATGCGCTTTGCCAGTTCATATAAAGTTTTATTTGTTTCATAAATGCCTGGAATATATCGTTTACGGCCAAATAATGTTTGAACATAGCCATGATCTTTAGCGAATTGAACTGTTTGTTCCATCCAAGAGACAATACCAGGATATTGTTCAAAATAAGCAGCAATATATTTTTGAGCATCTTTGTACGGAATTTCTAAGCTTTTTGACAATCCAAATGAAGTCAATCCATATAAAATACTAAAGTTAATCACTTTACCGACATTTCTTTGTTGTGAATTTATATATTCTGCAGATGTATTAAATAAATGAGTTGCTGTTTGCATGTGAATATCTTTATTTTCTAAAAATGCCTGTTTGAGAGTTGCATCTTGTGATAGATGAGCTAACACTCTTAACTCGATCTGAGAGTAATCGGCAGCTAAAAACAGATGATCATCTTGCGCTTGAAATGCTGATCGAACATCAATATGATAACCTAAATCACCAGTCGGAATATTTTGTAAATTTGGATTTGAGCTCGAAAGTCGACCAGTTGCAACCAATGTTTGATTTAATGAAGTATGAATTTTATGAGTTTTTTTGTTGATATATGTCGGCAAACTTTCAAGATAGGTGCTTTTTAATTTATACAGTTCTCGATATTTTAAGATTAATCCTGGGGCTGGGTGTATTTTTGCCAGTGTTGCAAGCACTTGAGCATCGGTAGAAAATTCACTACTTTTTGAATTTTTTCTTTGTGTTGGCAGGTCAAGCTTGTCAAACAACAGTTCTTTAATTTGCTTTGGAGAGTTAAGATTGATTGGATCTGGTGTAAAGACTGCTATTTCATTTTCTATTTTTGTAAGATCTGCACTGACTAATGTATCTAGATTTGCAAGCACTGAAGCATCACAATAGATGCCTTCTATTTGCATTGCCACAAGTATTTCATTGATAGGCATTTCTATCGTATAAAAAAGTGTATCTAATTTTTGTTTTTGTAGTTCAAGTTCAAATAATTGTTGTAGTTTTAATGTTTGATGCGCATCTGCTGCAGCATAATGTGTTGCATCAAGTAAGGGGATTTGTGCAAAATTTTTAGCTTTATGAGATTTCATGGTTTCTTCATACGAAATCATGATTTCATTAAAATAAAATTCAGATAAATTTTTTAGGCCTTTTTTTTGCCAATCTTGGACTAATAAACTAGCAGCAATGAGTGTATCAAAAGTAACTCCAGTTAAAGGGAGTCCTATTTGATGTAATACAACTTGATCGAATTTTGCATGATGTAAAAATTTTTTAATTGAGCTATCAGCAAAAATAGGGGCTAAATGATTTTTAATATCTTGCAAAGAAAGTTGATTTTCATCTGTTGTATGACCAAACGGAATGTAATATGCCGTTGAATTTTCAGCTGCAATTGATATACCAATGCATGCATCAGCCATAGGATCAAGTCCTAAAGTTTCCGTATCAAGAGCAAAGGCGCCAAATTTTTTAATGACTGCGCATACTTGAAGTAATTGTTCTAGATGAGTAACAAGAATAAAATGATATTTTTCATGTAATAATTGAGAACTTTGTTCTTCGACAATTTCTGTTTGCCCAAAGATAGTAATTTGGTCAGGGGTTTTAGAATTGATTGCAGGCTTGGCAATGGGATGCTGTGCTTGTATGTCAGCAACTAAAGATTTAAATTCCAATTTTTCAAGTAAAGGAATTGCATTTGACCAATGAATAGGATTAAATAAAGTATCTTGAATATTGGTATCGGTTGGATATGTATGCAAAGTAAAGAGTTTTAAGCTTAAATAAGCATTTTCTTTTTGATCAAGGAGCAGCTCTTTTGTTCTGCGTTTATCAATTTTATTGATATGTGCATACAGATCATCAAGGCTTTCGAATTGTTTGACAAGATCCGTTGCGCCTTTTTCGCCAATGCCTTTAACTCCAGGAATGTTGTCTGAGGCATCACCTAAAATAGCAAAATAAAAAGGCAATTTGCTTAAAGGAAATCCATATTTTTCTACTAATATTTTTTCATCAAGCACTTTTTCTTTAAATGCATCAAATATTTTAATAGAGTCGTTGGTGACGATTTGTGCTAAATCTTTATCACCGCTGACGATCATAATTGGATGACCTTGCGCATTAAATTTATGAGCAAGTGAGGCGATTAAATCATCGGCTTCTATTCCTGCTACTGATAATTGAGCCATGTTGATATCACGTAAAAATTCTAAAATAAGTTCTTTTTGTTCAAATAAATCGAGTGGTGCAGATTGACGATTTGCTTTGTATTCTGGAAATATTTCGTGTCGAATATTTTTACCTTTGCTATCCCAGACGATAACAATATGTTCTATGTTAAAATCTTTAATTAATTTTCGAATCATGCGACAAAAACTATAGACTGCTTGCACACCAACGCCTTGAGATGTTTGTAATGGTCGCATGCCATAATAAGCTCTGTATAAAAAAGATGATCCATCAACAATAAAAATGGGGGCTTTGTTCGACATGATTATAAAATTTCGAAAAAATTAAAGTACAATTTTGAGTTATTGTAACGATATCAAATTGCCGATCTTTGACAAGTTTGGATTGCACTGCATAATATAAAAATGATCAATATTTCATTATTTTTTCAATTCGATTTGATGCGCAAAGGTATGTAATTATGAATAAATTATTTATTACGATTTTTTTTATATTGTTTCAGCAAGTTAATTATTTAAGTTCATCTGATCGCATAGATGAATTTAAAATGCAATTGCAAGATGAAAAGATACATTTTTTATCAAGTAATATACATGATATTGAATCTATTAAAACTATGATTTTTACCATGTATAAATTAGATCAAGCATTTAGAATGTTTTATATCAACGACAGAAATAATCCTGATATAAAAAAAATTATGATTGAAATTGATCAATTTCATACAGGAAAGATGCAAGAGATTATTACGAGACATGGATGGTTGACTATAGAACAATTTGGATCAGATACAGATCATCAAGCATGGTTATTAGTGCAACATTCAAGCGATTTAGAATTTCAGAAAAATTGCTTACAGTTATTGACTCAAGCTATGCAGTTTGAACAAACTAATCCTGTTAATTATGCATATCTTTATGATAGAGTTGCTTTGCAATTACAAGAATACGATTATAAACAAAGATATGGAACGCAATTTCATGTTGCAAATACGGGCCAATTTATATTGCAGCCTTATGAAGGAACACTTGAAGATATAGATAAATATCGCTTGTTAATAGGTTTATCGTCTCTTGAAAAATATACAGCGCATATACAAAATATGTATACAAAATAATATTAAGTCATGATACAAATCAAAATAAGTGATTATGTATCATCATCTAATTTAAGATTTTTAATTGATTTTTTTTCAGGAGATTATAGGCCTTATGATCAAGATGTATTTCATCAAATTGTAAGTTGTTATGATGTATCTTTTATTTACAATGATATTAAAAATAAAAATTTTTATGTTGGTTGGGCTGAATGGGAATACTCTGATGGCGAAATACATAGTCCTCATGATGAAGAATTTTCTAGCTATGTTAATGAAAATAATAGTTGTAAAATAACTCATAATAATTTTATAAAACTTGCTGAACAATTCATGAATATGAAAAAAAATCATACGTCTTTTGCTATTATTTATCGAGATGATAATGATTGGATTGATTGTAAAGGGTTTGATACTCAAGAAGAGATGGAAGCTTTTGTACAAAACAATGAATAAGTAATAGCTGTCGCTATGTGCAGAGAATTTTTAATGCATACAATAAAAAAAGCGCATGAAGCTTTTCGCCTCATGCGCTTTTTTGTTATAAAAAATTTTAAGCAACGTCCATTTTTTCAAATCTTTTAAAATCAGGCCCTTGCAAATTGTCATTGCTGTCAGAGCAATTGCAATTATCATCACCACATAATTGACCAAATTTTAAACTATTTTTTGTTGCATGTAATTGTAAAGCATCAATTTCTAAGTTTGATGCAAAAATCAATCCAATTACGAATAATTTTTTCATAATTTTATCCTTATATAAAAGTTCCTACCACCTAGATATAAGTATTTCAGATAAAATACCTTTGAGCAACTTTTTTACAGATGTACAATGTTATTATCTTCGTAAATTATTTTTTCATTGATAAGGTCTTGAATGATCAGATCTTTATTATGCAAATTTTCTGGTAGTTGAAAATCGAGTAGTTCTAGTAAGTTATCGCGTTCAATTCTTTGTAACTGAGTTAATATTTTAATAATTTGACCACGCACTTGTCGCTTTGATCCAATGAATTTTGACTGACGCGTGTAATGTTTACTCGCGCTGTTTATTTTAGGTAATTTTTGTTTTAAATATACCCCATAATCCATCAGCGCATAATACCATTCTCTTGGATTTTTCTGATCAACAGTTTGCGCGATGTAAGGCATAAGCTGTTTATCGCAAATTTCAGTCTGACCTTGAAAAAAAGTATGAGTAAAAACTGTTCTGATGTTTGTTTCTATAAATATTGTTGGATCGTTGAATGCAAATGCACAGATAGAGCCTGCTGTATTTGGACCAATGGACGGAAACGTTTGTAAAATAGCAGGATCTTGAGGTAATTGATTGCAATGATCATTGACAACTAATTGTGCTATTTTTGCTACAGCAAGACCTCTTCGATTATAACCAAGTCCTTGCCAATACACTAAAACTTCATGATTATCTGCTTGAGCTAAGGATTGAAAGTCTGGAAATTTTTTGATCCAGTTTTCAAATTTAGGAATAACCCGAGCTGTTTGAGTTTGTTGAAGCATAACTTCGGAAACTAAGATTTTATAAGGTGTAATATCTTGGCGCCAAGGAAATTGACGTTTATTTATCTTATAAAAATCATAAATAATTTTTTGAAATTGATCGATTTCATCGATTGATAGATTGTTCATGTAAAAAGCATAACATTTTTGTAAAAAGTATCAATCTTTGAAAAAGCTTACCCAGTTGTGTAATAATTGCATATTGTTACAATGAGAATATACATGATGGCTATATTTTGAACAATATAAGGTTATAACGCTTTATGAAAAAATTTTTAATGACAGCGCTTTTGGTTTCAACTTTTGGGATGTTTTCTACAGATCGTTTAGAAAGAAAAATGAATCGAATGATTGAGCCTTATCAAGGTGCAATTGCTTTTATAGATAATGTAGATCCATCTCGAGCAGTTAATGATCATGATATTTTTATATTTTTTAATCGCAATGGGCTGTACAAAAAGAAAGATATTAAAAAACTACATACAACGATACGAATCATGAAGTCGTTGTTGCGTGCAAAAAAAATTGCACCAGATGTTAAAAATAAAATTACAGTACAGCTTTGTAATTTAATTAAAATAACAGAATTTGTGAAATTGTACGCTTCAACGTATGCAGCGTTAATTACGTATTATGAAATTTCTGCATATTATTATTACATTGACGAACAGCATGGATCAGTTATTGATTTACTTATGGAGCAATCAGAAAAATTAGGATTGCCAACAATGAAGAAACGAGGATTGTACGCATTTGTTAAAAAAATTAATCTAGACTTACGTCGATTACAAGCTTTATTTACTCAAGAAATCATTTCTGATGATTTAGTCATTAAAATGAACCAAGTAAAGCGCAAGCTTTTAGTTTTGAAAAATAAAATTATTATCAGTGCAGAATATAAAGCGCAACACACGAAAACTCGATGGTTAAAAGCTGTCGGAGTGTTACTACCTTTAATCTTGTCTACATCATTATTTATTGTAGGACTTTTACCTATTTGGTCATCTCAAGTAGTTGCATATAAATTTTTTCCGGATTATTTTTTAGGTGAATTTTTATGTTATCCGTTTGTAGGGCTGGGTATTTCTATTCATGAATTGAAGGAAGCATCAAAATATAATATTCCTGTTCATAGTACTTCGTTGTTTTCTTGGTTTAGACCATTCTTCTGGCCATTTACATGGGTAGCTCGTGGATAATATTTAGATATAGCTGATAAAAAGCCTTATCAAGTCACAATGATTTGATAAGGCTTTGTGCTTAAACTAGAAAATATAGACAGAGTTAAGTATACTCAATATATGTTTATTACCGTTCGACTATTAAATAATTTTTCTCAAGAATTAACGTATCAAGTACCACAAGATTTACAGTCTGCGGTATATAGAGGAACTTTAGTCCAAGTTCCTTTACAAAAACGTATCGAATCAGCAATTGTTATTGGTATTGAGCCTGCAGATGCAGTTTATCCATTTAAAATTCGCATGATTGATTCTATATTTCCATTTCCTGATGATACGAGTTATAGAAAATTTGCTACATCTCTTGCAGCATTTCATCAAATTGATTCTTTATATTTATTTAAGCGAGTTAAAAATTTTTTAACCGAAAATGAAGATGAAGTTGTGCAGGCGGATCAAGAAAAAATTGCGCAAGCTACATCAGTACAATTAACTGATGAACAGATTTTTGCTTGCGATTCGATTCAAGAAGATTTAGCAGCAGGACGTTATCAAGTGACTGTTTTGCATGGAGTTACTGGTTCTGGAAAAACAGAAGTGTATAAGCAGCTTTTTTCGTCAGTGCTTGCAGATAAAAAATGTGCAATTTTACTACTTCCAGAAGTTGGGCTTGCTGTTCAATTTGAAAAATTGTTAACAGCTCAGATGTTTGGTGTAGAAATATTTGGATTTCATAGTGCAACGACGATTAAACAAAAGCGTGCGTTATGGCAAGCTTTATTGCAAGAGCGACCATGCATTATTGTTGGCGTGCATTTACCAGTTTTTTTACCCATCGCTCATTTAGGCATAATTATTGTTGATGAAGAGCATGATGCTGGGTATCAAGAAAAAAATCATCCTAAAATTAATAGCAAAAATGCTGCATTACTTAAAGCAAGCTTAAAAAATATTCCAGTTGTTTTAGGTTCTGCTACACCATCTATTTCATCGTTATGGAATATTAAAAATAAATCGTGGAAGCTTGTTCAGCTTAAAAATAGATTTGCAGGCCAGTTTCCTAAAGTGCAAGTTGTTGCTTTGTCAGATAAAAAAGAACGAAAAAACTTTTGGATTAGTGCAGAATTGTATGTTGCAATGCAACAACAATTGATTAAAAAAGAACAGACTATTATTTTTATTAATCGCAGAGGATATAGTTTTTTTGTGCAATGCACGGGATGTACTTATATTTTTTCTTGTACAAATTGTTCGGTCAGTTTGACACTGCACGAAGATGGCAGATTACTGTGCCATTATTGTAATTTTTGTTTAAAAACCTATGAATTTTGCCCAGATTGCAAGGGTAAAGATTTTTTAAGAAAAGGTATTGGAACTCAACAGGTCGTAACTATTCTGCAAAAGCTTTTTCCTTTTGCAAAAATAGAGCGCGCTGATTTAGATACAACATCTAAGAAAAAAGCTTGGCAGCAAACGGTGCAAGATTTTTATGATAAAAAAATTGATATTTTAGTGGGGACTCAGTCGATATCAAAAGGATATCATTTTCCTCATGTTACCTTAGTCGGTATTTTATGGGCGGATATCAATTTACACTTTCCTGTTTATAATGCTGCAGAAACGACGTTGCAACAATTGATTCAAGTTGCAGGAAGGGCAGGAAGACAATCGAATGATAGTACCGTTATTGTGCAAACTATGACACCTCATACGGTTTTTAATTACATCAACGAAATAGATTATGTGCAGTTTTATCATCATGAAATAGCAAAACGTCACAATGTTGGATATCCACCAGCAAAACATATTGCAGAAATAGAAATTCGTTATGCAGATCAAAATATTGTAGAAAAAGAAGCTGATGCCATAGCTAATTTTTTTATCAGTATGGCATCACAAGAAATTTTGGTTTTAGGGCCTGTGCCAGCTGTGATTTATCGTATCCAAAAAACTTATTGTCAGAAGATATTTTTAAAAAGCATCGATCGCACTGCAATGATACAACTTTTTGCAAAGCTTGATAAAAAACAGTTTTTATCATCACTTTTTTTTACCATCGATCCAATATCGTAAACCTGAAGGTTATAATTGTCCTGGTAGCTTGAAAAAATTTTCTTTATAAAATTTTAATTCACCAATTGATTCTAAAATATCATCAAAAGCTCTATGCCCATCACCTTTTTTAAACAATCGATACTGCTTTGTCCATCGATTAATCACTAATTTAATACTACTGACATCAACAATGCGATAATGAAAAAAGTTAGCAAGTTCTGGCATGTGTTGTTGTAAAAATAATTTATCTTGCCAAATAGAGTTCCCGCACAAAGGTGTTGAGTTTTCATCACAATGATCTTTTAAAAATTGTAAGGTTTCGTGCATTGCTTGCTCTTCGCACACAATAGATGATTGTACAGCTTCTATTAATCCAGACTTTTTATGTTGAACTTTGCACCATTCGTTCATGTTTGCTAACACTTCATCCGATTGATGGATCACTAAATTAGGGCCTTTTGCGACAATATTTAATTCATCATCGGTAATAACGGTTGCGATTTCAAGAATTTTATCTTTGGCAGGATCAAGGCCTGTCATTTCAAGATCAATCCAAATAAGTCGGTTGTTGTTATGGTCTAGCACGGGATCCTTTTAGGTTAAATTAAGTATTAGAAGATAATATTTTTTAAATTTCATTATGGTTAGCACATGAAATAATGGTATATGTTTGTGTTCTTTCATTGACAATCAATGTGCAGTCCACACAATGTTTTTTTGGAACATAAAATACGGTTCTAAGGTTTTTCTCTTCATCTTTAAGCATATTGGCTAAACTTTTTTGACATTTAGCTATTTGATCAGCAATTTCTCTTGTTGATTCTGGAGTGGATGTTGGATATAAATATGATTTACGAGAGTTGAGTGTATCAGGAGATGTATATTTCTGTTCAAGGTTACTTGCCGGAAGAGCATTTGTTAAGAAAATTCCAACGATTATTGCAAATGTTTTGTTATTTTTATTCATAAAGCTTATGTAAGAAATTTTTAATATTGTATCTCTTTTAGTTTAACAATTTTGAGCATAATGTTAAACCTCAAATATAATTGATCAAATTTTTTTTGAAGAAAATAGATAAAGACTATAGAATTAAATAAAGTGCACAAATTCATGTTTGATTCTACAAAAAATTTTCATAAGGGTAATTGTATGTTAAAAGTTGGTGTTTTGATGGGCGGCATGTCTATCGAGCGGGAAGTTTCTTTTAACTCTGGACGGACTATTTGCGATCATTTAGATACACAGCTATTTCAGGTGGTACCTTTGTTTCAAACAGCAACTGGTTTGTTGTATATTTTACCATGGACTTTTTTATATCGGGGTAAAATAGCTGATTTTGAGCATCGTTTAGAAAAACAGGCTCAAGTAGTGACGTGGGATCAATTACCAGAATTAATAGATTTTATGTATATTGCTGTGCATGGAAAATATGCGGAAGATGGGCGATTGCAAGCTATGCTTGAATTGTTAAAAATTCCGTATCTTGGTTCAAAAATGTTTGCAAGTGCTCTTGGTATGGATAAGCAACAACACAATGAACATTTACAAGCGCATGGTATTGCTGTTCCTCAGGGATTGAGCTTGACGGTCGATCAGATTAAAAATTTTGATAATCGTATCATCGATCAAAAATTACAAGATCTTGGTCTGCAATTTCCATTAATTGTCAAACCGAATAACGAAGGCTCAAGCTTTGGTGTGTTTGTGGTAAAATCTTTTGATCAATTAGAGCAAGCACTGTTAAAAGCATGTTATATTAGTGATGATGCAGGACAATGCGTGCTGATTGAAGAAAAAATAGTTGGCATGGAATTTACATGTATTATTCTGACAGATCACATAACTGGTCAGTTGCAAGCATTGCCTGCAACGCAAGTATTAAAATCTGCAGGTAAAGATATTTTTGACTATCAACAAAAGTATATGCCTGGAGCAGTGCACGAAAAAACTCCAGCAGATTGTAGTGTTGATGCTATGAAAAAAATTCAAGAGACGAGCATTGCTGCAATGCAAGCAATAGGATTTACTAATTTAGCCCGCATTGATGGGTTTTTAACAGAAGATGGACGTGTTGTTATTATTGATAGTAATCCATTATCTGGTATGGGGCCTGCTACATTTTTATTTCGTCAAGCAGCAGAAGTTGGCATGAGTCATGCACAAGTTATTAATCATCTGATTGCAACAGAATTAAAAAGTTACAAGATGCATCAAGAGAAAAATAATGATATGGTGGCGATGAAAAAAAGATTAAAAATTGGAGTTTTGCTTGGTGGCCCAAGTAATGAACGAGAAATTTCTTTAGAGTCTGGGCGTAATATTGTTTATAAATTATCCTTAGAAAAGTATGAAGTTTTTCCAATATACATGTCTCGTCAAAGTAAATTGTTTTTATTAGATCATAAGTCGCTTGTGTGTCATTCAACGCAAGAGATAGAAGATTTGATTGAAAATTTGCCATCATTGGGATGGTCTGATTTACCAAAATTAATAGATTTTGTTTTTATAGCTTTGCATGGTTCTCCAGGAGAAGATGGAACGGTTCAGGGAGCCTTAGAAATGTTGCGTTTGCCGTATAATGGGTCGGGAGTTTTTGCAAGTGCATTGTGTATGGATAAATTTAAAACGACACAATATTTAGCACGAAAAGGGTTTGATGTTCCACAATCTTTTTTACTCAGTTATCATGACTGGATTAATAAAAATCAATCATTTGAACATTTTTTAACAACAATAAGCTATCCATGCATCGTCAAACCTCATGATGATGGTTGCAGTGTTATGGTTGCCTGTCCATCTGATCGCAATGAGCTCGAAAATGCTTTACAAACAATTTTTATGGAAAAAAAGTTTGCTTTGATTGAAGAAAAAATTATAGGCATGGAGCTTACGGTAGGGGTTTTAGGGAATCAAGATCCTGTTGCTTTAACGCCAAGCCAAACAGTTGTTGCAGGAAATTTGCTTTCGCTTGAAGAAAAATTTTTGCCAGGAGCAGGAGAAAATCAAACACCAGCATTGCTTCCAGACGAAGATTTGCAGTTTGTTCGGCAAACTATTGCTGGGATGTATAAAGCGATCGGTTGTCGTGGATATGCTCGAATTGATTGCTTTTTTCAGTCTGCGCAGCAATCACCTACGGGCCAAAAACGAGTTGTATTAATTGAAATTAATACTTTGCCTGGAATGACGCCTGCAACATGTATTTTCCATCAAGCTGCAGAAGAAGGGATGAGGCCTATGGAATTTATTGATCGAATTATTCAATTAGGTCTTCAAGAGCATGTTCATTTTAATCTGGTTTCAGTTGATCAAGCACTTCACGTGCAAAACAGTTTACAATAATATAACAATAAACAATTAGGGATGTTTATGAATAAAAAAGTTATGATAGCAGCTATTGTTGCTTTGGTAGTTGGTGTGTATGTATATTTTTTACAGGTACGTACAAAACAAGAATTTTTGGATCGTGATAAAAATCCATCGACTGCTGTCAAATTACGAAAATATATCCATAATAAATTATGGCGTGATAAAGCAGTTGAAAATTTAGAGGAAACATATGGTGACATTATTCATCGGAAAAATTTAACTGATGAAGAATATGCTCATCAACTACATCTTAAGTTACTCGAAGAAGCTCAAGAAGTTATGACAGCAAAATCTCCAGAAGAATTAGCAAGCGAGATCGGAGATGTTTTAGAGGTTTTAGACTGTATTATTGCATTGCATAATTTATCTCGTCAAGAAATTGAACAGATGCGAGACAAAAAACGTCAGACTCGAGGAAGTTATTTAGAACGTAAATTTGTAACAACCACCGAATCTGTGCCCGGAAGCTTTTTAGATTTATATTGTGCTCAAGCACCAGATAAATATACTTTAATTATAGATTAATAAAAAAGCCATTGCATCATGCAGTGGCTTTTTCTTTGATTTTATATATTTTTACTAGGTAAAATTATTGATTTTTCTTTTTTCAAAACAATATGCTAGCAACATAGGGTTTTTTGATAAAGGGGGAGTAAAGAATGAAAAAAATATTGTATTGTATGCTTGTTGTCTTGTGTATTGTTGATTTAGAAAAAATTAAAAGTATGCAAAATCTTAAAATGCAATTAAAAGAACTTTTGTTTAAGTAAAAATGAAATGTGAGCGTAAGCTTTTTATACAAACTTACGCTCAAATTATGATATTATTTAATCAATTCTTTACGATGTTGTATTGTCAGATATATCAATCCAATAATGTTAGGCAATGCCGTTAAAGGTAGAATGAAATCCATAATTTCCCAGAGTGTTAATGATTGAGCTACAGCGCCTAAAAACATCATGATGACAACAAAAATATAGTATCCAAGTAAATATTTATTGCCAGTAAAAAATCCAAAGCTTTTACTTCCATTAAAACTGTTGCCAACAGCCGTGCCTGTTACAAACAATACTAAACTAAAAATTAAAATAGCAGGCCCTACGATTGGCAGACCAAGACTAAATGCATCGTAAATTAAACTATTGCTTGCAGCGCCAGATTTCCAAACCCCAGTTACTAAAACGACAAAACCAGAAATTAAACAAAAAAATGTATCGATTGCAACTGAGTACATAGCTAAAATGCCTTGATCGGTTGCGCTTTGTGTATCAGCTAGAGCATGAGGATATGCAGCTGTTCCAACCCCAGCTTCTGTAACGTAAGCGCTTTTAAAAACACCTTGACGCATTGCCATAAAAAATGTTGCGCCAGCAAATCCGCCAGTTGCAGCAGATCCTGTAAATGCTGTTGTCATGACAAGCATGAACATATCACCAAGTAAACTAATATCTTGCAATAAAATGAATAAACACGCCAAAAGATAGCTTGTGCACATGACAGGTACTAAATAACTTGATAATGCACCAATTCGTTTTGCTCCTCCGATGAGCATGTATAAGACGAATAAAGATGTGACCGTACCTGTAATATAAGCATTTACTCCCAGTTTTTCAAAAACTTCAGATAAAGCTTTTGATTGTAAAGCTGACCATCCTGCAAAAAGAATCATAGCGCAAGCACCATACCAGTAAGCCAAAAATGGATGAACTTGCCATAGGTATGAGGTTGGGCCTCCAATGATTGATCTATCTGCAGCACGTGTGCGATATTGTATTGCAAAAGCAACTTCTGCAAATTTTGTAACAGATCCAAAAAATGCATACATGACTAACCAAAATAAAGCACCTGGACCACCAATCACAATAGCCAATGGAACTCCTGCAATACTGCCACTACCAAGGCTTGTTGACATAGCTGTCAATAAAGCTTGCAATGGAGAGATGGTATTTTTTGAAGAACTATTAAGTTGTTGAGATGAGATAATTTCTAAAAATTTACGACCTTTGCGTAATTGTGGAAAGTACAGAAATATAGATAGAAAAATGCCAACACATAAAAATAGGCCACTTAAGAGCATTTCAATGGAGCTTTTGTAGAAAAGTAGATCGGTTAAAGTTAGCATGAATGATTTCCTTTCTTAGAGTTTTTAACTTTATGACGCCTTAAAAGCGTAGTAGGAAAAAACATAGGATGTTTATTGAGTCTTGAGCCGTTATATAATATCTATTAAAAGTAGCTTTAAATTGAGATTATATCAATTTTTACCATTATTTATTGGCAAGAAATGCTAATGTTTTACGTAAAATGGTGCTGAGTGGAGTTGTTGCATCAAGATTACTTTCTTTTAAAAAGTTTGTTGCTGATTTTATTTCTGATGAGCTATAGCCAAGTGATGTGAGCGTATCAGTAAGATCTTTCCAATTTGATAATGATGCATTTGAACTTGTTAGATCAGGTTGATCTTTGAGTAATTTTGCCACTTTGTGTTTTAAAGCTACACTGATTTGTTCAGCTTTTTTTGCTCCGATTCCGCTAATTGAGCTTAAAACTTTAATATTTTCTTCGACGATTGCTTGTAAAAAAGTTGCAGGATCAAGATGATGTAAAACAGCTAATCCTATTTTTGGGCCAATGCCAGAACAACTAATAATGAGTAAAAAGACAGTTTTTTCCATCTGATTATTAAAACCATACAAGGTTGGTCCATTTTCTTGATTCCAATGCAGATACGTTTGTAGTGTTACTTGTTGTTGTAAATTGTATGCATGTGCGGTTGCTACAAATGTTTCAAATCCTATGCCAGACTGTTCGATGACAATATGTTGATCATGTATAAAAGTAATAATTCCAGAGATCGTAGCAATCATTAAAAATCCTTTGTCATGTAAAGCGCAAATTTTTATTTTGAGTTTTACATGCATTGATCCAAAAGGCAAAAGGTTTTTTTATAAATTTACGATTGAAGTTTCAGTCTGTTATATTTTCAGAATGGATGTTTTTTGCATGTTTTCTCATTGTATGATATCTTGATTAATAGGGTTTGTTATATTAAAAAAAATTCACATCTGAAAAGTTATATATGAGAATACTGTATAAAATATTATATTTTTGTCTTGCAATCAATCTAGAATATGCGTACGCAGGAGAGTATCGACGCGCTGCTTCTTCCTGCCGATTTAAAAACATGGTTCAGCCTGAAGTTGGATTGAATGGTAATAGCATCATTGCTCGTGTGTTTGATCGATTCCTAACAGATGCTGAACGAACAGGTGCTGAATATAAACGTACTCAAAAAACCTTTGAGCGATTAGGCGTTACATATAGTAATGAAGTTACTTGTCAAGACGATTCGACTCTTGCTTTAACTCGCCAATATCATGAACAGATAATGTCTACAATTGAGCCAAATCAAAAGACAGTGTTTGCTGCGATTGGTCTAACAAAAGATAGGTTTGGCGTAATGACTGATAATTTTTCAAAATCCCAAGATTTAGGTTTGCGTAAAGATCTTGAGTTGAAATACATTAATCCAAACAAAGGACATGGTGTTTTTGCAGTAAAATTTATGCAACCTGATACCATAATTGGTATTTATGCAGGAGAAGCTATTCATGATTCTCGAGTAGAAGATCATACTTATACTTTTAATTCTTTGCATCTGTTTGAAGATAAACGAGGTATTGTTATCAATGAATCGCATGTTGATGCGCTTAAAGCGGGCAATATAACACGATTTATTAATGCTCCTGGTTGTACAGATACAGCAAATTGTTATGTACTGTCTATGTTAGATAAAGATAAAAATCCTCAATTGGTTTTTGTAACAACTCGACCTATACAAGCAGGACAAGAACTGACTATTGATTATGGTCCTAAATATGTTTGGAAGCATACGAGAGAATAAATTTTATTCAT
>CANCGK010000008.1 GCA_947377595.1 bacterium
TTTTAGTAGTTTATTTTTTATGAGTGTCTTGATGCAAGTTATCAGTCTTCAAGAAACACTGCAGTCATATTACAGGTGCAAGATTTTGAGGTTGTATATTTAGAATGTCTAGGCTATAAAAATCCTGATACTATTAAGGTATCATCAAATTTGCAAAAATTAGGAGAGCAATCGCCGTTAGTTGTTGCAACTGACAAGCCTGTAGCAAGTAACACCGCATTAGATTATATCAAGGCTATGTGTCCTTGTTTGTGTGGTCGTAGCTTTAAATAACTTTTTATGTTGATGTGATAATGTTATTATGAATAACTCTCTTTATGATTCTACGGTTTTACATGTAAGTTTAATCGCAGGCGTTGGTCCTGCGACGATTAAAATTGTGCTTGAGTCTATCAAGCAAGATGATCTTGTGCAGATCTATAGGTATAGCATTGCGGATTTTTGTGCCCTTGGATTAACCTATGATCGAGCGGCAAAATTAGTTTCGGGATTGCAAGATCGATCATTGCTAGAAAAAGAACTTGCGTTAATCGAACGTTATCAGATTTCTTGGGCTGTGCTTGGCTCGGCTGATTATTCTTCGTTATTGGCGCAAATTGAACAACCTCCAGCGGTTATCTATTATCAAGGTCAAAATCTCTGCGCATCTGATAAAGCAATTGCCTTTGTAGGTTCACGTAAGGCAGACGCATATGCGCGAGTGGTGATCGAAAAATTAGTACCGCCGTTGGTGCAAGATGATTGGGTTATCGTCAGTGGCGGAGCGCTTGGTGTTGATAGTATGGTGCATGATCAGGTATCAAAGCTTAAGGGCAAAACTATTGTTGTTTTGGGTTCTGGTTTATTGAACTGGTATCCTGCGTCAAATACTGGATTGTTTCGTCAAGTGATTCAAGCTGGTGGTATGATCGTCAGTTGTTTTCCTTTGCAAACACAACCGATTGCTGCAAATTTTCCGGCTCGCAATAGAATTATTGCAGGATTGTCATCTGGAACAGTTGTTGTGCAAGCTGCTCGTAAGAGTGGAGCATTAATTACTGCAGATTTTGCAGTTGAGCAAGGACGACAAGTTTTCGCTGTTCCTGGATCGATAGAATATGGTTTGCATGATGGTTGTCATTATTTAATTTCGCAAGGTGCAAAATTAGTAAGCCAGGTGCAAGATATTACCGAAGAATTTGGGTATCGTCCGTCGCAGGCTGTAGGTGATGATGTTCAAATTCAATTACCATTAATCAGTCATGCGATGAATTCAATGGATCAGCAAGATCAAGCTATTTTAGACAACCTTTTACAATCACGATCAACCGATGATCTTTTAACCTTAGTCGACATATCCTTAGATGATTTGATGCAAAAACTCTTTGATTTAAGTCTGCAGGGTAAAATTAGTCAGGATATGATGGGCTTATGGAAGCGTATCTGAAGTTGCTTTTTATGAAATATTTTTATATCCTAATAATATCCATACAAACTCTAGAAATTTAACTAAAATTGTTTTTAATTTTATATAGGAATTACCTCCATGGCAGTACCAAAACGGAAGCAGTCCAAATCACGTTCACGTTCACGTTGTACACATGACGTTGAAAAAGTAAAATCAATTACACAATGTCAAAATTGTAGTAGTCCTTTGAACACTCACCAAGTATGTCATACTTGTGGTTTTTACAAAGGTGTAAAAGTTATGGCAACTAAAGCAGATCGTTCTGTTAAACGTGGCCAAGCTTTACAAGTAAAACAAGCTCGTGCTAACGGCGCTCAACAAGAACAAGTTGCACCAGCAAGTTAAATTTTATTCTTGATTTTACAATTAAGACTGCATAAAATTTTAAAAATAAGGATGATATCAATATGTCATCCTTATTTTTTTGTAAATATTCAGCAATTGAAAATACGACCTGCGCTCACGCTTGGCAAGCATGGTGGCTGCGGCCATTAAACGCTTTTTATACGTGCATTAAGCCCACCGGCCTCATGAGTTCCCGGAGTTTTGTAAAAAACGTAGGGCAAATATCAATAGAGGTGAGTAGTTACCTTTTTTGTAAATATTCTTGAATTTTTGAGGATATATGCTACTTTCAAGAAGGTTTATTCAAAGCTTGCTTTGCTATAATTTAATAAGATCATACAAAACAATAAAAACAGGATAGTTGCCATGAATTTATACAGAAACGTTCAGCAAACCTTACAAGAAAAATATGTAGCATTTTTAAGCTATAGTAAAAAAAAGTATGTCAAAGAATCACTGGTTGTTGCAGGAGCTTTATTTTTAGCGCTGGCAGGGTATGCAGCTTTTGGTTGGTATCAAAAAAGACAAAATGTGCAAGCATTCGCAGGTCTTATTGAAATTTCAAAAGCTTATCAAACGGCTCTTGCAAAAGTACGAGAATTAGAAAGTAAGCCAGAAGAAGAACGAACAGAAAATCCATGGGAAGATACCCAATTATTGCTTGAAGCAATCGCAGGGACTCATGCAAGTTCATCATTATCTCCTTTCTTTGTTATGTATCAAGCTCAATTAGCGATTGATGCAGATCATGATTTTGATAAAGCATGTCAATTAATGGAACAAGGGTTACGTCGTTTAGCAAAAAATTCTCCATTTTATGATATGTTTAATTTAAAACGTATTAAAATGTTACTTGATAGCCCAATGCAACATGTTCGTGATCAAGCGATTGCTGATTTAGAAAGCATTGCAGCTCAACAGGATAATTATTATGCACAGGAAGCTTTATGGACTTTAGGTTCATATCAAGCATTTTATGGTAACATGGATCAAGCGGTTGCCGCATGGACAACATTGGCTCAAGAAGGTCAGTCAGAAAAAGCATTAATTAGTTCTCCATGGATCAGCCAAGCACAAGAAAAATTAAAAACATTAAACATGGCTTTGCCAGAAAAAAAATAAACATTCATGAATATTAAAGACAAAAATCAAAGTAAGGTGCGAGTTCGTTTCGCACCTTCTCCTACAGGGTTTCTTCATATTGGCGGTTTAAGAACCGCTCTTTTTAATTGGTTATTTGCACAACACGTCGGTGGAACTTTTTTAGTTCGAATCGAAGATACGGATCGCGATCGTTTTGCTGATGAGTATGAATATGCAATAACTTCATCATTGCAATGGGCTGGTATTACTTCTGATGAGCCTATTGTTTATCAGCATCCACGACAAAAAGAGCATCAAAAAGCGGTTGATGATTTGATTGCGCAAGGCAAAGCTTATTATTGTTTTTGTAGTTTAGATGAACTGCAAGAAAAAAGACAAGTTGCTCAAGATCAAAAAGAGACTTATATTTACGATAAAACTTGTCGATTTATCACGCCAAGCAAAGAAGATCTTAAAACAAAGCCGTATGTGATTCGCTTTAAAGTTGAAGTTGACGAAGAATTTATTGTATTTCAAGATTTGATTCGTGGTCAAGTTAATTTGCCTACAGAACATATTGATGATTTTGTCATTGCGCGCAGTGATGGATCAATGACCTATAATTTTGCTGTTGTTATCGATGATCATTTCATGAGAATTTCTCATGTTATTCGTGGCGAAGATCACATCGTCAACACAGGAAAACAAATTTTATTGTATCAAGCTTACGGTTGGAAGATTCCTGCATTTGGGCATGTTTCTTTAATTTTAGGATCGAGTGGTCAAAAATTAAGTAAACGAGATGCTGCTGTTGGCGTGCAAGATTATAAAGATAAAGGCTTTTTAGCTGATGCGCTGTGTAATTATTTAGTTCGTCTTGGCTGGTCTCATAAAGATCAAGAAGTTTTTACTCTTGATGAAATGATCAAATATTTTGATGTTGCAAATGTTAGTACGCATGGTGCTATTTTTGATTATAATAAATTATTGTGGTTAAACAGCGTGTATATCAAGGCAAAATCAGCACAAGAATTACTTGCTTTGATTAATCAAAATTTAGAGTTCAATCTTGTCAGTGCGACATCAGCATTTAATCAAGATCAACGTTTAGCGACCATTACGTTGTTCAAAGATCGCAGCCAAACATTACGAGAGCTTGTTGATGGTGTGATGCAATTGTATCAAGCACCAGTCAGCTATGATGCAGAAAGTAAAGCTGCTTGGATAACTGAACAGACTAAAAATTTAATTCAAGAATTATTAGATCAATTAGTGAGTGTTTCGTTTGATAAAGTTGCTTTGCAAGATTATGTCAAAGCTTTTGCTCAAAAGAAAGAAATTAAGTTTCCTGTTATTGCACAACCGATTCGTATTGCATTAATTGGATCATCTCATGGTCCAGGTATTTTTGAGATGCTAGAAATTTTAGGACGTGATGAATCTTTACATCGTTTGAAGAATTTACTTAAAAGTCTTTAAATAAGATGTAACTACTCAGCTATAGTTTTTTGCCCTACATTTTCTACGAAAATTTCGGGGTATTAAGAGGCCGGTGGGCCGAATGCACTCTTTTTTGCATCGAAAAAGCGTTTAGTGGCCGCGGCCACCAACATTTCCCAAGATGAGCATAGCGACATCGTAGGCTTTTATCTTAAATTTTAATAGTGCTGATTAGTTACAATAAGATACTATACGCCAAGTCGGATTTGATACACGATATCAAATCCGACTTGTTCTTTGATCGTCAGCTGGGCCATATTTTTAGTTTGGTTGTTCGGTCTTCGCTTGATTGTCAGGTTTTTTTCTATAATTATTTTGATACCAGTAATAAGCAGCTGTTCCTCCAGCGATAGCTATGCCACTGACAATAGCCGCTGTTGTGATAGGATTATCACTTGCAAGTTGTATTCCAGCGCTTGTTGTATCAGTAATTGAA
Source organism: bacterium (assembly GCA_947377595.1). GTDB lineage: Bacteria > Babelota > Babeliae > Babelales > Chromulinivoraceae > Chromulinivorax. The sequence goes on from CANCGK010000008.1 coordinate 4,812, forward strand.
TTGGCAAACGATCGTGATGTTGATGTCAGATAGTCAGACCATGAAGCAGGTTGCTCGACGAGATTGTGCTCAATGTTTGGTGAGGTCGTCGGCGCATCTATAAATTCGCTGACTTTTTTGGATTGATCGTTTGATATTTCTTCTTGAGCAATAAGATTTGTAGCATTGTTTGTTGACGATGTTTCTATAATACTTTCTTCTACCCAGGCGTTTATGTAGGGATTTACCTCTTGTCCTATGGCTGTTCCTATAAGAGGTATAGAAATAGCATAAATAATAGGATCAAGATTGATAGCAGGTTGATTTGATGAGCCGGCGTCATGAAAGTTTTCTTGCTGTTTTGTTTGCTCTTTTGCATTGTTAATTGCTTTGAATGTTTCTTGAGGTTTGGCTTTATCGGCAAGGTTTGTAAATTTATCAGGATGATATTGTTGAGCTAATTTTTTATATGCGGCATTAATTTCTGCTTGCGTTGCATGCTCACTGACGTTTAAAACTTCATACCAAGGAGTGTTTGCTGGTAAAGATTGAGGATTTAATTGATAAGGAACTATTGCTTGATTAACAGATTGAGAGTTACTTGAAAATTTACGTAGATTAGGTGCAGAATTTTTTGCGGCTTGTTGTAATCCTGTTCGTAATCCAGCAGCCGCTTGTATCTGATCAATGTATAAATATATACATGATACAAATACTAAATATATTTTTTTCATAAATCCCCCTTTATAGATAGTGTTTTTAGCCCTTATATGAATCGTAATCAAATATGTAGTACAAAATCAATATTTGATGATTTGCAATGTCAGCGTGCTATGAGTGCATAGCTAGTTATTAAAAGAGTCATAATTTATTATTTTGCTCTTTTAATTGATTTGTATGCATATATTTTAAGTATACTTATAGTCAGTCAAAATAGATGATTGCTATGATGGTAATACAATATGTTAAAAAAAATATACCAAAGTTTGATTGTTGCTATTTTTTTGATGTTATCGGTTATTGCAGCACATAAGATAGAACAAGGTACAGTTCCTGTAAAAACGCAAAGATCTTTATTTACAAGATTATGTTCCGCTGCTGGTTGTTGTACTACAGATGCAGTCAGGCAAGATGCTTATAAAATCCATCCAGAATCTTATCCATCTGTTCAAGGTGCAGATACATCTGAAATGATTGATATTAAAGTTTTAGATTTAGAATTTCCTCAAGTTATTCAATCTAAATCTGATGATATCGCGCCTTCGACAGATCGATCATTAACGACTCAAGCTACGTTTTTTGATACAAAAAAGTATACAAAATCTCAATCTAAAACTATGTCTTCATCTTGGGTGCCTTTTGGCAATTTTAGTCCAGATATCAATGCTTATAATCGCCAAAAAAATCGTCCACTTCACCAAGCAATTATTGATGGTAATATGAAAGAGGTGATGCGATTGGTAGAGTCAGGAGCAGATGTTAGATTGCTCAATCGCCGTCAAGAGAGTGTTTTGCATATTCTTATTGAATATGCAGATCGGTATGATAACCCGTCTCAACAAGCTGCTATTTTTGAATTTTTAGTTCAACATGGTGCAAGTATTGAAGCTAAAAATAAATTAGGTCAAACTCCGTTACATCTTGCTGCAGAAAAATTATTACCAGAAATTGTACAGATTCTGGTAGATGGCACAGCAAATATAAACGCTCAAGATAATCAAGGAAGAACTCCTTTGATGACGGTGATTAATCGAGCTATGCCAGTTTTAAAAAATGTCTATCAAGATGTTTATGTTAAGCAGGCTGATATGATATGTCTTTTGATCGATTTAGGTGCAAATATCGCTATTGCTGATCGATATCATAGGTTGCCTGTCGATGACATCAATTATCATATTAAATCTCATGGCATGTTGCCATCTGTAGCTGAATCTATTCATAAATCGTATATTTTTTGTATGAACTCATAAGTTTTAATTTATCCAAAATACTTGATATCTTTTGTGTTTTTATGCCTGAATAATCAATGGATACGATACAATTTTCAATTTGGGGGTGGTATGAAAAAAACAGTAGGCGTTATTTTTTCGGGGTATGGTGAACAGTTTGTGACCATGGGAAAAGATATATACAATAAATCACGTGATATACAAGATCTTTTTGAGCAAGCAAGTATGTGCTCAGATATTAATTTTGTGCAGTTATGTTTTGCCTCATCAGATGCAGAGATATCTTCTATAGATAAAGGTTACATGGCAATTTTACTTACGCAGATATCTTTGTATAGTCAGTTATCTGTCATCGGATTGCGACCAGATTTCATTGCAGGTTTTGGTATTGGTGAATATGCAGCTGCGGTGACATCAGGAGCTTTAAGTTTTGCAGATGGGTTGTACATGCTCAGTAAATATTCCAAAATTTTTAAAAATTTTATTGATCAATATCCGCATTATGCTGTCGTGTATTTATCGCGAGGATTTACCAAAGAATCTTTGCAGCAGTTATGTGATACCTTGTCAACCGATGATAAAAAGATATTCATCTCTGCTTATATTTCTGCGGATAGTTTTTATGTAGCCGGTCATGTCGATTGCATCGAACAATTAAAAAAATATTGTATTGATAACGAAATTCGTAAAGTTAAAACATTTTCTGCTGCATATGGTCTGCATAGTTCGATTGTTGATTTTATAGGTGTTGAAATGGGGCCGTATTTATTTAAAATTGATGTAAAACCATTAAAATTTCCGGTTATTACGAGTGTTGATGGTGCTTATGTTACATCTCCCGATGCTTTAGAATCAGCAATGCTGCGACAAATTAATGCACCAATTGTATGGGATGAAGTTATGGATGGATTTGTCGGGTGCCAAGTTTTAATTTGTGTCGGCCCTGGGCAGCAGGTTATGCAATGGGCTCAGGCAAAATATCCAGATAAAGAAATCTATGCGTTGCAAAATATAGTAGATGCTCAAATTATTATTGATATCTTTAAAAAAGATGATGAGCTTGCACACGAGGTCGATGAGCAGATTGTTAATTTTGGGCAATGTCATCTTGATGAGGATGTTATTGATTTGCCAGCAGATCTAACTCTTGCTGATGAAATTAATGAACTTCCCGAAGATTATGATATCGATGAGGATGATGAAATCTAAATTCAAAATTGAGATGGGGTATAAAAAAGTCTTTTGCTCTCTTTGTTAGAGTAAAAGACTTTTTTTATGTCGAAAATTCGCATGGCTGAATTACACTTGCCAGATAAAATTTAAAATAGTATTCTGTTTGTAATGATCAAGCATTTATAATCGTCATATTTTTTTAGTTTTATGCCTTATTTAGGCTTGTTTTTTCTATTTTAATTTTTTTTCATAAGGGTTAATGCATGTATTCGATATGTTTTTTAATGGTATTATTGTGTAGCTTTTCGATGGAAAGTTCAGCTTCAACAGATTATGTCGGTAAATTAACACAGCTAGCTACTGAGTATGATTTAATAAAGGTTGAACAAAGCTTAAAAAGTTTATCTGTCCATCATCCGTTATCAAGAGTATTACATGAAAGTTCTTACCGATTAAATATTTTGGATCAGCTATATTTCAATGCTACACAAGTTGATCTTCAACCATTCATAGATTGTAAAAAACAAGAGAGAAATGTGCGTGCTTTTAATTTACTTTGCACACTGCATAACCCTTGTTATAATGCAAATATTTTGCAATGTCATCAAGAATGGAGAAACGAAGATACGCAGACAGTTTCAACGATTCAGCAATTACTAGCAATAACATCCTTGCTTTCTAAACAAGTATCAAAAGCATCATCTCGTCAGGTAAAACAGAGCCGGTCAAAAAAAGCTTCAGCAGATAGTCGTATTGATGTTATTACGACAAAATTGAATTAAATTCAGGATTTATACATGTATTCGATATGTTTTTTAATGGTATTTTTTGTTAATTTTTTACAGGCTGCACAAGAGCCCTTAGAGCAAGAAAACCAACAGTTAAAAGAACTGTTAGATCGTATACTTGCTCACAATGAACAACAAAAAGATTATATAGACAAATGTCAGCAGATTATGTTTACCCAAGGTAAACAAATAAGCACATCAAATTTAATACATCAGAGTGAGTTAAAAAAAGAGCAAAATAAGTCAAGCCGTTGTATTTCTTCTCAACAACGTACTATAAAATTATTACAGTCGCAAGTATATCAACATCAAGAGGAAAGTGAGCAAACAGAACAAGAATTGAACCAGTTAAGACTTGAAAATATTGAACAACGTATATTATTAAAGCAAAAAGAACAAGAATTATTAAGATTAAAGCGAACAGAACAAGAATTATTAAGATTAAAGCAAACAGCGGAAGCAAGATATGACTATGATCAAAGAAAGTCTGCGGCTTATGCTACTCAATTGAAAAAAATGCCACAAAAAGATCATGGAGCATCTTCTTCTTCTTCTTCTTCTTCTTTAGTATCTGGGCAATCTACTCCTGTAAAACAAGGTGTACGATCTCAAGCAAAAAAAGATAACCTACAACAAGCAGCGTTGCATATTGACTATGATTTTATGAAATCGGCAAGCAAAGTTACTGCTCCATCGCAAGCGCCGTCAGATGAGTGTTGGCTAGACGTAGATTATGAGCAGCCTGTATCGCAATCAAAAAAAAGATTAAAACCATAAGAAAGAAATATGTATGTTTATGAATAAAAAAATAGTTATTGTATTGTTAAGTTTGAGTATGCCTGTTTTGAGTATGGATACAAAAGTGACTTCTGATGGTCAATTAACCATTAATATATCGGTTTTATCTTCAAGTTTTTCTACTCAAGATTCTGTCTCACCATTGTCATTGACTTCTTCAGCGTCTCATAGTTCATCTTCTCAAGCATCAGCATCTCAAAAGACATCTTGTAAGAGATGTTTACTTGAGCAAGCGAGTAAGGTCGCTGCTGAAAAGAGTTGGGAATTTTTAGAACGAAAACGTATACAACATTATGAAGATGCTGTTCATGCAAAAAATAAAATAATTAACGAGCTAGAGTTTCAAATAATCGGACACCAGCATCTTTATAGGGAGTTGAAAGGGAAGTCTGATATTTTACAAGCAGATAATTATGAATTGAGAAAATCGATCGAATCATTGCAAGAACGTTTAATGGCGGGCATGCAGGAGCGTTTATCTCAGCAATCTGCTCAAGCTTCAACTGATAATTCTGCACGTAGTTCATCATCAACTTTTACAGAAACTCATGCTCCATTAAATAAACGTCATTTGAGGTTATCATCATCATCATCTTCTTCTTCTTTAGTATCTGGGCAATCTACTCGTGTAAGGAAAAGTGTACGATCTCAAGCAAAAAAAGATAACCTACAACAAGCAGCGTTGCATAGTGACGATGAGTTTATGAAATTGGCAAGTCAAGTTGCTGATCCATCTAGCTCGCAATCAAAAAAAAGATCAAAATTAGAAGAAAACTAGGTCGAAATAGAATTAATGTATAGGTTGATTGAATCGACTATGAGTGCATGGATTTTAATGTGATTCCTATAGTTATAAACAATTATGTTATATCAAAATAGAAAGAATAAATAATATGTATAAAATTACTTTATGTATCTTATTAGCGTTGAACTTTTCAGTGCAAGCGATGAATTATACAGAAGGAATAAATAAAAAATTAAAATCTATAAAAGAAATTCATGAGAAGGAAGCGCTATTGCTTGCAACAGCTTCTCCTAAACAACAAGCGCAATTTCTTAAGAGATCCCAAAAAGATGTAGATAGTATTAGACAATTAAAGCAAGAATATACAGGAGCTTTTTTGTTTGAGCGTCTAAATCGGATGTATAAAGTTATTGAAACATCATATGAAAAACGGATGTTGACATTTGTTCAGCCAACAGGTGATTCATTAAAAGCATCAAAAGCATCGCATTCTAGTGCAAAACATAAAAAAAAGAAAAATTTTCAAGCAGACAGTTCTATTATTGTAAGAAAGTAAAATAAATTTTATGAATTTTGTATTTTATATAGTTTTTATGGCATTAACCTGCACGCATGCCATGTATCTTAATGCAAGTACACCTACAAGGCCGCTTAATTCTTTCGCTCAAGAATTTGTATCTCAAGCAAAGATTACAAGTTCAAGTCACGCAGAAGAGCAAATAAAAATTGATAAGCAGGCGCCATTAGATGATAAAACAGAAGCGGAGAAAAACGATGGAATTCAAATACAGAAAATTTATAATAGGTTAATTGCAGAACAGAAAGAAGCACGTTTAAGATCATTTCAAGAGAACAAAAATCCTAAAAGTCTATTATCGATACCTGCAAATTCAAGTGCAGCTGCTCAAGCGTTATTAAGTTTGTATCAAGAACCTGATAATTCTTATTTTTCTCGTTCTTTAGTATCTGTGCAACCTGCTGTTGTAAGGAAAAGTGTGCAATTTGATCAAAGAGCAGCTGTTCCATCTATATTGCGATCAAAAAAAAGAAAAAAACATAGAATATAGGTTAAGATACAATTAATGCATAGGTTGATTGAATCGAATATAAGTTCATGGTTTTAAAATTTAGAGGTATTGTAAATTGTTTATTATTTTATATTAAAATATAAGGAATTCATAGTTATGCATTCGATGTTATTTTTTATTTTTTTATTGTGTAGTTTTTCTCTTCAAACAATGCATAAGAAGCAGCTTGATTGTTCAAAATATCTTAGAACGTCTGACAGCCGTTTGAAGATTATATTAAATCATTGTACAGACGAAAAATTCTTACCAATAATATTATCCAGACAGCCAGGAAGAATTGATCAGATTACAACACTTTTAAAATGCTATAGCACACTTCAGGAACAAAAAAATAAAATGAAAGACTTGGATAAGGACTGGAGGAAAGAAGATGCTCAATTGAGTAATTATTTGCGTCAGCAGGCTTCTTCAAGCATTCCATTAGATGCAGAAATACTGCATAAGGTAACAGAAGATCTTGAAGCATCAAAGGGTCAAAATGATGAGCGAAAAGGTAGGCAAAAAGCTATTCAAGCACAATCAGTTCCTTTTAGGGTGCAAAATCCATTGCAGCAACCTTTGTTGCAAACTTCAACTCAATTTTTTGCGATGACAGATTCTCAGATAACGCAAGAACATACTCAAGGGGGACAAGTACGCCACAGAAAAGGTACACTGTCGCTTAACATTGATACACTTTTAGAGCAGTCAGAAAAAAGGGAAATGCCCGCTCAAGTGCAGCGTGAGTCTGCAAGACAAGTTGAAGAATCGCAAGATTTTGTAAGACAAGGTCTGCTACAAGTAAGGTCAGCAGAAGTGTTTGGCTTAAAGAGAGATATAAAACAAGGGTTCTCTTATTCTGATAAGACACAAATGCTTGACAGAGCTCAAGATCTTTTAGATTTTGCTAAGAAAGCTTGCAATGATCAGGATAGCCTTCCATGCAAAGTATCTCGCGTTGATTAGATGTTATTATTATAAGAAGAAATTTTAAAATTTATGCAGTTATTATATTTTACAGGACTTATGGCATTGACTTGCACGCATGCCATGTATCTTAATGCAAGTACCCCAATTAATGCAAGTACGTCAAAATATGTACTTAATCCTCGTGCACTAGAATTTAGACCAGTAACTCTTCTTGTGCCACGAATAGGTAAAGCAAGTGCAATTACAGTGACAGAGCAAGAAGTTGTTAGTCCTGCACAAAGAAATCAGAAACGACCGGTGAGTGCAATGTCTCAAAAGCTGGAAATTACTGATTTAGGTCCTGATGATTATACGCGAAATCAACCATCTGTTTGTCAAAAAATTCTTGCTATGGCATCAGCTTCAAGTAGACAAAAGAAGTCGATTGGTTTTCAAATGCAAGCTTCTTTACCATTTGATACAAAGCAAGAAGATGTTCAATCTCGCCAACAATTTAAAAATTATTTTGAAAGCTTATCATTCGATGATAAACAACTATTTGTGGCTGCTATTAATGCAGGTAAACCAGTAGAATATGCTATGGACGTGTCGCGCTCTCGTGTAAAAACAAATAAAAGAGGCGAAAAATATACTACTTATGTTCATACTCCGTTTGTGGCGTCAATACAATTTCCTCGGCCACATGCTCAAATTGAACATATTGATCAGTTACCTGATTTTTTGCAAAAAAATGAAGTGAAACCATTAGCGCAAGCACAATCTTTAGATCAAGCAGAAATATTACAAAAAGCTGAAGATGAATATGAAGCATTGCACAAAGCTGCAAAGAAATGTAAAGATTTAGAACAAGTTATAGAAGAACACAAAGCTTGTATTGATAATCACAATGATGTTTTAGTTCAAGAGCAACGTCAAGCTCAACTTCAAGAACAGATTCAAGCTTTAAAGAAAGATGAAGAAAAACATGAAACTTCTTTCAACGAAGTATATGAAGCTTTTCTTGCATCGATATATGGCAATCATATTGGCAAGTCTAAAAATCCTTATGAAATGGCTATGGATAAACAGTCGTTTACGCCAAGGAAAAGAGTTGCAACAGAAGTAAGCGTGATGCAATCTGACGTACAGAAAGATTGTACTGCAAGTGTGTTATCAGACAAGCAAAAAGAAGAGCAAAGAATATTAGAAAGAAAAGCTCGTAAAGCTCAAAATAGAGAGCGAGAAAAAGCTCAAAAAAAGCTTGCAAAACAGCAACAAAAAGCCGAAGAAGGATGCGTAAAGCAGCAATCCATTGATCTTCCTCAGACGATTTGTGGAGCATCTGATAATGATTATAGATCATCTGGCGTTAGTGGAACTGAATTTAGCGCTGATCAAATCGATGTAATATTAGCAGCATCATCTCTAGCAAAAGATGGTGTCATGCAATCACCAGTAGATGATATAACTGAACATGTATCAATGATAGATCTCGATGATGCTTTTGTACAAGATATAAGTAAATCATCACAGAAATCAGTTCGTAAGCCAAGAAAAAAAACAAAAAAAAGCGGCGAAAAAGCAGGTAAAACTGAAGAAGATCAATTTTTAGATGAGCTTTTAAGCGGCTCAGAATGTGAAAGAAATCGTAAGCAACGCGTTGAAAGATTAATTGCAGATTATGAGAATGCTTTGAATCAGTGGAATTGTTTAACATTTGATAAATCTATAAGACAGAAAGAAAGTCAAAATAATTTATTGAAAAAAGTTGAAAAATCAGTGCAGGCAATTTTTACTTGTAATCAAGAATTCAAAGCAATAGGATATTGTTTTGCAGATTATGTACCATTTGATAAATATACCGAGATGCAAAATACGGGTGATCTAATATCGAATGTCTTTAATTATTTTTATTCTTCTGAATCATATATAGGCACTAAAGATACTGCAGTGATTGTAGATATGTGGAAAATAATAGAACCGTTATATATTACGGGTAGTATTTTACATCGAGTTGATAAAACTGCAGTTCAACAACCACAGTTGAAAGTTTTAAAACAAATGCGAAAAGATCTTGGTCAACCTACTCGCATATCAAATAGTATGTCAGATGATCAAGCGTTAACGATTTTCAAGAAGGATTTAAAGTATCTTTTGCTAGATCATGATGATAATGAAATTAATCGGTATGAGATAATGGGACAACAATTCCATCATCGTCTTAAAGAAGGTAAAATTAACTCAGATGTTTTTCATGTAGATATAGCGAAATATATTGAAAATGACATAGAGATCATTGATGCTGATAAAAAAAAGTTGTTAATTGCAAGTTTGGTAGATTTTGTAATACGTTCATAAGAGCTTTTTTACAACTGTAATAATTAATTTTTCTATGTAATGGTATAAACAATAAACCTCGGAGGTAAAAGTCCGAGGTTTATTCTATTGTGCAATTTTTTGCAATATTCTTTGTTGTATGAATTACGCTAAAGTTCTTATTGATCGATGTATTGGTGCTGAAACATTTCCATCTTCATCAATACTGAAGATGTAATAATTGTACAATGTATTTGCAGCAAGATTGTAATCAAACAAGGTTAACTGATTGCTTGCATCGATAGTTTCGATTAAATGTGTCAGTTGTGGATTTCTATAAATTTTATACGCAGCAATGATTGGCCCTTTATTCGGAGCGCTCCAGCTGATACGGTTAATATAATTGTTATAATTTGGATACTGATTGACGCCAGTTTTTAGACTTATCGCTGTTGGAGCTTGCACCGTTGTTGGCTGCTGCGTGTATAAAACACTCACGCTATTGCCATCAGAATTGCAAATGTAGCAATATTGCCCATCTGGAGTAATCGCCATGCCGGCTGGATTGTGCAAATTATTATTAGTGACATTGCCAATGATGCTATTATAACTATAGGATGTTGGATTCGTATCGATGATAGCAATATTCGAAGCACTTTCTGAATTATTGGTAGCATACATAATGTTGCCATCAAAAGATATTGCAATAGTCCATAACCAGTTATTGGTATTATCTACAAAGCCTATGACAGTATTATAGCTTGATGATAATGGATTAATATCAACTATAATTATATTTGAATTATCCCAATTGACAATGTAAGCTGTCAGGCAATTAGGTGTGATTGCTACATATCCAGGAGATTGCAATAAATTATTAAAATCAGCGACCAGTCCTAAAACTGTATTTGTTGTAATATCAATGATGCTGACTGTGTTATTACCTATATTGCAAACATATGCAGTTAAACCATTCGGCGTGATTGCAATTGCGCAAGGATTAGAACCTACGTTAAGGGTGCTGGTGACGGTGTTGGTTGTAATATCAATCCTGCTAACTGTGTTATCATCACTATTGCAAACATAAGCGATTAATCCATTGGAAGTGATTGCAATTGCACAAGGATTTGAACCGACGGTAAGAGTGCTGGTGACGGCGTTGGTTGCAATATCAATGATGCTGACAGTATTCTGGTCGTTATTGCAAACATAGGCAGTTGATCCATCTGGTGTGATTGCAAGTGCGTAAGGTTGAGCGAATGTATTTTCTGTATCAGTTACATTGCCTGTCAAAATATTGGTTGCAATATCAATGATACTGACGGTGTTGTTGTCAATATTACAAACATAAGCGGTTGTTCCATCTGGCGTAATTGCAATAGCTTGAGGGTTTTGGAATGAATAACCCTCAATTACTCCAGTGACAGTATTGTAGGTTTCTGTATCTGTTGGATTGATATCAATAATGCTCAAGCTACTACTATTATTATTACAAGCATACATAGTCAGACCATCAGGAGTTATAGCGATTGGCAAGCCCAATTGCAAAGTATGATTCGTATCAGTGACTAAGCCGGTGACAGTGTTATCTGCAATATGGATAATGCTTATAGTCCTATCACTTGCATTGCAAACATAGGCTGTTGTACCATCTGGAGTAATTGCAATTGCTTGAGGATTATTTCCAACAGAAATAGTTCCTGTTATAGTATTGGTTGCAATATCAATAATGTTAACAGCTTGGTTAAAATTATCACACACGTAGACGGTTGCATTATTAGGAGTGATGGCAAGACCAGATGGATCTCCGAAAGAATATGATTCATTATCAACAATACCTGTAACACTATTTGTTGCAATATTGATAACGCTGATGGTTTGATTGCGTGCGTTACAAACATATGCGGTTGATCCATTTGGTGTTATTGCCATAGCTCGAGGACCATAGAATGTTGAATCAGTATCTGTAACAAGGCCAGTAACGGTATTGGTTGCTATGTCAATAATGCTGACTGTGTTATTGTTAAAATTTGTGACATAAGCTTTCAGGTTATTGGGAGTCATAGTAACAGCATAAGGTTGATCGAAAGTATGATTGCTATCAGTGACAGTTCCTAGTACCGTGTTAGTTGTTAGATCAATAATACTGACGCTATTACCATTCTTATTGCAAACATAGGCAGTTGATCCATCAGCAGTAATTGCAATGGATACTGGATTATTAAAAGTTTGCTGTGCATCAATCACATTGGCTATGGTCGTATTCGTGACTAAATCAACACAGGTAACAGTGTTGTTATCATTGCCCACATAAACCTTTGTGCCATCAGGAGTGATTGCAATAGATCGAGGATTAGCGAGCGTTCCTCTAATCGTTTGTATGATAGAGTTTGGGACCATTGCGTCGATGAATTGTGCTGTGACGAGCAATGTGGTCAGATATATTTTTGTCAACGTATTCATATATTTTTCCTTGATATGGTTCATTAATTTTTATGGTAAAGTTGTCATCGATGCATTACGTGGAGCTGATAGATTACCTTCGTTATCTTGGCTTGCAAGGTAGTAGGTATACGCAGTGTCTGGTAATAAATTATGATCGGTGTACATGTATGGTTGGCTGACGTCAATAGTTGCAATCAGATGATTCATGTAAGGATCGCGGTAAATGTTATAACATGCAATTTGTTCGCCTGATGCAGGAGCCTTCCAGGTTATGGTGTTATTGTAATCAGCGGAGGTTGCATAACGTTGAACACGAGTTTTTATGTTCATAGCAGCAGGAGTTATAGTTGGAGTTTGACGATACATAACGCTGACAAGATTGTTATTACCATTGCAAATATAACCCATGCTTCCATCTGGAGTAAATGCCATGTTTTGTGGGT
>CANCGK010000009.1 GCA_947377595.1 bacterium
AATTTTATCGCAGTTTGTAAAATGGGTTTGCTTGCATACAATGTGATGACAAAAGATAATTTTATTCATCTCCTTTTTGCATGGGATGAAATGTTAGCAACATTACCACCATTTGCACTACTTTATCAAGATGATCAGGGTTGGTATAATGTTATGCCGTTTGAATCTCAAGAAGAGATGGATGAATTTATTGCACAGCATACTCCGGTAGAAAATCTACACGAATAAAGATGTCATGTTTTTTAATTGCCCTGACATAAGCAACGTTGTAAGCTAATATGTATCGCACTTTTCATTATCATAGACTGCAAAGGTTGTTTTTTATGTTTTTATCAATTGCATCATCTATGCAAGGTTATGTCGCATCAGTTCATGTAGCGCATTACATTACCGTACGAGTTGTCGGATCAATGCTAACATCATTGTTTTTATCATTATTATGCGGGAATGCTTTTATTGAATTTTCAAAAAAAATGTTTACAGCGCAGGTTCGTGCTTTTACTCCAGAAAGTCACAAAAAAAAAGATAATATTCCTAGCATGGGCGGATTATTTATTTTGCTCATTGTTATCTTAACCATGATTTTATGGTCCGATTGGACGAAGTCAGATGTGTGGTTATTTTTATTAACACTGCTTGGATTTGGTGGCATTGGGTGTGCTGATGATGTCTATAAAATGCTTAAGCAGGGTGGTTTGCGTGCAAAAACTAAATTTCGTTTACAAATTTTTGTAGGGTTTATTGTTGCTTGTGCAATGATCTGGTTGCAAAAACCATCGACAGAGCTGTGGTTTCCATTTTTTAAACATCTTCATTTTGATCTTGGTTTATTTTTTATTCCATGGGTTATTTTTTTGCTTGTAGGAACAAGTAATGCGGTCAACTTGACTGATGGGCTTGATGGCCTTGCTATTGGCGCTTTAATGACCAATTTTTCGGTATTTTCGATTATTGCGTATGTTGCAGGACACTTTACTTTTGCGCATTATCTACAAATTCCTTTTGCAGCATCAAGTGAAGTTGCCGTTTTGGGAGCAATTTTAGTGGGAGCATCGCTTGGATTTTTGTGGTTTAATGCTCATCCTGCGCAAGTTTTTATGGGTGATGTTGGTTCTTTGTCGCTAGGTGCAGTGTTAGCATTGATGGCGTTGCTGACCAAGCAAGAATTGCTATTATCAATTTCTGGTGGATTGTTTGTTTTTGAGACGTTATCAGTTATTTTTCAGATGATGTCTTGGAAGTTGTATAAAAAAAAGTTATTTAAAATGGCGCCAATTCATCATCATTTTGAGCTGCTTGGTTGGAACGAAGCAAAGATTACCGTGCGATTTAATATTATTTCGTTTGTATTATGCTTGCTTGCATTAATTACCTTAAAAATAAGATAAAAAAATAAGGCAAGAGCTTGTATAACAAACTCTTGCCAATGTAGTCTTAGATACTATTATAAGTCGCCACCTGTAGTAATTGAAGCATCACCTAATCTATTAGAACTATCTTTCAAACGTGTATCTACAAATCGACTAACTTCTTGACCAAAAGCTTTTGCCTTTTCGTAACCAGATGCTAGAGCTTGTGAGCCTGCTTGATAAGCATTACTTGCTTGTTCAGATGCCCATGAACCAGTATCATTAACTTGTCCTGAAACTTCTTGCGGATTTGACTCATTCATACTTGATGATTCTGCTGGAGCTGAAACTTCAGGTGCTGTAGGTGCTGGAATTGAACGAGATCTCCAGTTGCTCCATTTTGATTTAACTTCTTGACTTACATCGTTTGCTTTTTGAGTGGTAGACTGCCAAGCATTATCTAAAGATTGACCAACGTCTTGACTAAAAGTTTTTGTCTTTTCGTAACCAGATGCTAGAGCTTGCGAGCCTGCTTGATAAGCACTATTTGCTTGTTCAGATGCCCATGAGCCAGTATCATTAACTTGTCCTGCAAATGTTGGATTAGTATAATATTGGTGTGCTGCATAAGTAGCACCAGCTACAACAGTAGCGCCAACTGCCAATGTTGTATAATCTTTCCATGTCCATGTTTCTTTAGTTGTGACGACTTTGCCTTCTTCTGGCATTGGAGTTACTGTTACTGTAACTTCTGTGATTGTATTATCTTCTGTATTTTCTGTTACGTGTGTATCAACTGATGCTTGAACAACTTGACCTGGTTGTAACATTTCTTCTTTGACTTCGATTTTATGAGAATCTTCTTCGACGACAACTGGTCTTGATGACTGAGCAACTCGTCTTTGCGCAACTCCTCTTTTTTGAGGCTTTGCTGATCTTGTAGATTTTTTGACGGCTGAATTTTTTGATGATGTTTGAGAAGATTTACATTCCATTTTTGCAAACGCAAACACTGATAAAACCAACAAACCGATTCTTGCATTTTTCATAGTATATTCCTTTTTTTGACTTGTATACTTTTTCTACTAATCAGATATTATCAAATAGTAAACTTTTAACGCAAGAGATTTGTATTGTTTTTTTCCATTATGATTTTTTCAAATTCTAAAAATCCTTACTCAAGCCATTTTTAAAGATTTTCAGATCATGCATTTTATTGATTTTGATCATAATTTTCATACGTCCCTTGAGGGATAAAATTATCTGCAAGGTAATAACCTGCAGCACCTACAAGGCCTGCAGCAACAGCACCTTTTGCACCAGTTCTTGCAAGTTTTTGTAAATTATTTTTTGTAGCTTGAGATGAAAAACTTTTTTTTGCAGAAGATTGCGCTTGAGAGTTTGCAGTATTGCCCGGTGCAGATGGTGTTGTAGAAGATTGAGCTTGAGAGTTTGCAGTATTGCCCGGTGCAGATGGTGTTGTAGAAGATTGAGCTTGAGAGTTTGTAGCATTGCCAGATGTAGATGGAGTTGCAGAAGATTGAGCTTGAGAGTTTGTAGTATTGCCAGATGTAGATGGAGTTGCAGAAGATTGAACTTGAGAGTTTGCAGTATTGCCCGGTGCAGATGGAGTTGTAGAAGATTGAGCTTGAGAGTTTGTAGCATTTTCTTTTTTTGCTGCAGCGGCGTGAGCTTGTGCGGCTTTTATCTTGGAGTTGATTGTGTAAACTCCAGTTCCAGCTGCGCCAATAAGACCAGCTGTAGCAAGAGCCTCTTGCGGATCAATAGAATTTAAAATATGAGGTATGTCAATTTGCTCCGTTTCTGTATCAGGGTTTTTATCTACATGAGGGTTTATTGCATCATTTGCTTGAGATGTTTCAAATTTCATTTCAGGCAAAGTTATTGGAGCTTTTAAAATTGCTGGTGTTGATAGTCTAAAAAAAGGTATGCTGATATCATAAAAATTACGAGGCGTTTTACCTTGATCGGTTTCTTGTTGTTTATTATTTTCAGCTTTTGCACTTGTCGCCAATGGTTGTGAGTTTGCTGGATTTTTTGTTGGCGTGGGTGCTGGTTGAGGTAATACATATGATCCAATCGCTTGTGCGCTATTTTTTACACCATATCCAACAGCTACTGCTGTGCCAATAACTGCAACACCAGCAATAATTTTTGCTGTCCAACTCCATGATTGATCATCTCGTAATGCGCCATAGTCTGGATCTTTACATAACAGATCTAATTGATTATCATATGCCATCAGTTGGCTGAGTGCGCCATCAATGAGCCAGGTAAATTGTGCTGGGATAATCATACCGATGTAATAATTGGAGTTTTTATTTGCGATGTACATTGCGGTTTGTACCGCTTTGCGGATATGTAAAAGATCTGGATGTGATCTTTTTTTGATATCTGTACTAGAATTTTCTATTTTCTGGATCATTTCATTAAAAGTATTACAATGATTGTACAAATAATTTGCGGCATCAATCGTAAGACTTGTACTATAGTGACATAATTCTTGCAAATTAACATTATGCTCATTATGTTCAGATACTTGTTGTTGTGCTACAAACATTTGTTTAAATAAAAGGTCTGCAATCTCATCAGCATACATTCTTTGTTTGTAATCAAATTGTTTTATAATGTTATAGAGTAGAGCATCAGGAATTGTTACTATGTTTCTTGGGTCATGAATGTTCCTATAATTAAGAGAATTAAGTGGTATTGATTGCGATGCATCGGAGCTCATAGATTGTACATTTTTTGCATAAACAGCATCTTGCAGGGGAGTTGGTATCCATTCCCATGCATAATCGGTCCAAGATCGCTTGCTTATAACTTTATCTAAAGCCTTGGTAAGTTTATTTTGAATTTCTGTAAAAGCTTGCTGTAAATCAGGATCTAACGATGGCATAAATGATGAATTGAGTCGAGGGTTATAAAGTAATTTTGGATGTTGTATCAATACATCAAGCTTTGCAGTCAGCTGTGCAAGTTCTAAAGCTTCTTGAGCTGCATGCAATGCATTAATTTTACTTCTTATATCTTTTTTTGAATTAGCGTTTATAATTTCCTGTGTGGTTGGTAGGTCTTGTACCTTACCGGTAACAACATTGACTCTAAAAGGGCGATGAACGTAAGAAAGGACAATGGATTGCATTTCTGGAGAAAAATAAGCATCTTGTATGAGTTGTTCAGCCTGGGCCGTGATGAGATTATCTTGAGCTTGCTGTAGCATGGAATTGAGTCTATTTTGAGAATTTTCAATCGCCTCGAATATGTCATTAAATGTATATCTATTTGTCTCAAACAAACTACTCATCAAGTTATATATATCCTTGGCAGTTGTTCGCACTATCTGACTTGTAGTGATGAGAGTTTCAATAATTTTAGTAATAATTTGAGCTTGTTGATAAATATTTGGATGATGTTGTAACGATGCATTCAGAGCTAAAACAGTTTGATCTGTTTCTATGAATTTTATTTCATTATTTGATTTTATGCTCTGTATATTTTCGTTTACATTAGATAGTTTGGGACCTTCTTCTTTTTTATGTATAATCTTTGTAACGATTTGATACATCTTATTCAATTCTTCTTTGATGCCTAAGAATTCTGTATACGCCTTTTTGACAAGTTCATTGGTAAATGTTGCGTCAACGGGATTTGTTTGCCCATCTTGTCTAAAATCACTGCTTGATAAACTGCTTGATGCGCAAATATCTCCTGCAAAAAAAATACATAACAACAGACATTTTTGTAGCAATGCTCGAAAAGTATGACGATTCATAGGTAGATCCTTTATTCTTTGCAATATTTTATGATTGAGTGCTTTGTGCGATCAGTGATGCAACTTGTTGTGCAAATTCAGGGTTGGTTTGGGCATTATCCAGGCTAATTTTTTGAAGAATATTGATCATGTTTTCTTTAGTTGTCATATTTTGAGCTTGAATAATGTTAAGACTTTCGATCAATGTTCCCATTGGGTCAAGTTTTTGACTTAAAGCTTGATGTATATTTGTCGATACTGCTTCGTAAATCATTTGAGGAGCAACTTGTGTTACTTGCGCTTGCTCCGGCTGAGCATAACCATTGCGTTGAGTTTGTTGTTGTTGTTGATTGATCTGCTGTTGGTTTATTAAAGGTGCTAAACCTTGCGCAGCAAGTCCTGCAAGAGCTGCAACGCCTCCAGCAGTATTGCCAGCTGTAAATAGTCCAAATTGAGCTGTGCTATAGGCATTAGATAATGTGTCTTTTGCATTATTCCATAAATCTTTTCTTTTTTTCTCTCCTGTCTCTTTATGTACGATATATTGGCCTGAGCTATTTTTTTGATACGGATCGCTCCATTGTTCCCATCCTTTTGCAAGAGCATTTGTGCCTAAAATACCTCCAGCAACAGCTCCGGTAGCCATAGCAGTATGTTCTAACATTTGTGCATTGCCTCCAGTTAAATCATCAAATTTTTTGTAGGTCCCTTTTTGTAGTAATCCTTGATTTTCTGCAGCTTTGGCCATTTGACTGACTCCTACTACGGTACCAGATACCCATGCAGCTGTTCCTGCTGTGTCAACAATAGACTCTCTCCAAGTCTTTTGATTAACAGGGTCTTCATTAGCCCATTGACTTTCTGGCTTTTGCTTTGCAGGAACTAGACCAGTTTGCGATTGTGTAGCTGGTTGATTTTGTGGTTCTTTATTTGTAAAAAACCAACTCTTTTGAGTTGAGGTTGTTTGAGCAGGTGTTGAATTATTAATATGATTGATCTGTTCTGTTATGTTGGTAATCTTTGGGTGTAATATTTCTTGTTGCTTTTCAAGTGCTGCTACATCTCGCTCAAGTACAGCTTTTCCAGTTGCCGGTGCAGATTTCATTTGTGATTTTAATGTGTTAATTTGAATTTGATTTTTATTGTACTGGCCACTTGTTTGATCGTATTCTTGCTGGATTTTTTCTTGATCAGCAGCTTTATTGCCAAACAGCGTTGAGCTTACAGTTGTTTTAACATCATCAATTATTTGACGTGGATTTCCGTTTGACAGGAAATATGCAGTGCCAATTACAGCTGCAGTGACGACAATTCCGGCTGCGATTTTAGCAGAATTTGACCATCCTGCTTCTAAGTCAATATCTTCTTGTGTTGCTCCATAAGCAGGATTTTTAATCATATTTGCCAGATAGCTTTCGTGTTTGGTCAGCTGGCTGACAATGCCATCAAGCCATGAAGTAACGGATGAAGAAAGCATTGACCCTGCATTGTAACTTGAATTTTTGTTGGCAATGTATAATGCTGTCTGAATCGCTTGGCGGATATGAATCAATAACTGATGTGCTTGCTTTTGTTGGGGAGTCAGGGCCGCTTGTAAGTTTGCTCGATAGCCAGATCTACTCGCTAAATTTTGAGCAATTTGGCAAATTGGATAGCTGCCAGAAATTGGATTATACAAATCGGGAAATTTATTAAAAATATAATTTTGAGCACTGATTGGGCTTTGCAGGTTAATGGCTACATCTTGTAAAAAATCTTTATCTTTTAGATGATGTTGTTGTGCGATAAAACATTGTTTAAAGAGCAGATTAGCAGCTTGAGCAGCTTGCATCGAAGTTTCTTTGTAACTATTACTTTTAATGAGTGTTGGCATCAATGCTGCTGGGATATCAATCAATGTATCAGAATTGTTAAACGGCACTTGCAGGGATGAATATTGTTGGATGGGTTGGCTTGTTGAGCCAAAATAAGGGACCCAAGAAAAATATGATGATGAAGGCGCTTGATCAATGGTTTTGCATGCATTGATTGCATTGATCATCCCAGTAATCGATTGTTTTTGATTTTTTAGTTGCGTCATAATCGAATTGGTTGAATAACTGTTGTCCGGCTGATACATGCTTTCGATCGAAGCGACAAAAAGAGCGACGTCTGTTGCTTCAAGCAGGGCATGAGCCGCATTTTTCATACTCTCTTTTTGTTGGCTATACAAAGACCTTTGTAAAGTGGAGCCAATTTTTTTTAAGATATCTTCTGTTAATGGCATGCCTTCAATTTGTCCTGTTAGGCGATTGATAGTCATTGCTTGTTTGTCAAAAAAAGAAAGAATCGACCATTGCAATTCTGGAGAAAAAAAAGATTCTTGTGTTAAACGTTCTACGCTTTTAAGATGGGTGTGCGCAATATCTTTGGTATATAAATATTGCATGAGGGTAGGTTGAGGTTGTCGCATCATGTTGGTATGAACAGGTTGAATCATCATCAAAAGGCTCATACACACCAAGTATTTTTGAAAAAATTTCATAGACATGCTCTTTCTTTTAAAAAAATTTACAAAATATAGTGCAAGTTTAGTGAATACAAAAAATAATAAGCAAGAGTTTGTACATTGTTTAAAAAAGAAAACCCGCCATAAAGTATGACGGGTTGATAAAAATGTTGTATAAACTGATGATGAATATTATCTATTATATATAGCAAGTTCATTTTCAAGCATTGCTTGTTCACCAGGTGTAAAACCATACAATTTCCCATGCTCTAATTGGCTTTCAATAACCCATTTTTCATGAGGTGCATTGGGTATAGCTTTGTTTATTTGTTCTCGTTGATCTTTTAGTTTTGATATTTCATTAAGAGTTGTCTGAGTATATCTTCCAGATTCTTTTTGTTTGATGAGCTCTTCAAGCTTTATGCTTTCGTTGAGTAAGTCAGATCTACTAAGAACGGATGACTGTTGAGGAGCGATAGTTTGCGCAGGTTGTGCAGCAGCAGGTTGCGCTATCAGTTTATCTTTTTCTTGTACAGGCGCTTGTGCTTTTGTTTGAGGTTTTTTTATGTCTTTTTCTGATGTTGCAAATGTAGGCATGCTATTACTTTTTTGTGGTAATAGAATGTTAGACTCAGCTTCTTTGATTTTAGATGTTGTTGCTCTTGCCGCAGGAGCTTGTGTTACAGATTGATCAGATGTTACTGCTTTTTCAGGAGCTTGTGCTGCAGGAGTATTTGATGACCAAGGAAACCAAGATTTTTTTTCTGTTGCTGCGGCTTGAATAGGAGCAACTGCTTGAGGTTGACTTGATACATCAGATTTACTTTCTGCTTGAACTAATGGTGTTGCAGTTTCTACAGGAGCTTGTGCTGCAGGAGTATTTGATGACCAAGGAAACCAAGGTTTTTTTTCTGTTACTACGGCTGCAATAGGAGCTGCAGCTTGAGGTTGACTTGATACATCAGATTGACTTTCTGTTTGGGCTATTGGATATAATTCAGACTCTGCTTTTTGTAATGCATTTTGAGCTTTTTCTAATTCCCATTGTTCTTTTTTTAATAGTCCAATATGAATTGGATTGTTTGAATTATATTTATTTGTAAATGCATTAAATTCAGCTTCTTTTTTTTGCAGTTCTTCTTGTGCTTGTGCAACTCCATACTGTTTTTCTGCTGTTTCTAACTGTTTGTTAAGCGCATTTAAGTGTGCTTGCTTTGCGGGCCAAGTGTGGTATTTCAGGTCTCTTGCAACCTTAAATTCTCTTTCAAGCTGTTTGCTTTGTTCTTTAAGAGTATCGACTTGTTCTTTAAGGGCTTGACTTAATGGTGTTCCAGCCGGTAGGTTTTTTAGAAGAGATGCATGAGCTATTTGAGCTTCAGCTTTTTGTTGTTCACCTAATTTGTTGATAGCTATTGCATGTGCTTGACGTTTTTCGTTGAGTACTTTTTCTGCATTTTGTTGTGCAGCTTTATCTGGATATAATTTTGCTTTGGCGAATTTATGTTGAGCTTGTTGAAGTTCTTGAGCCGCGCGTTCTTCTTTTTCTTTTAAAATATCGAGAGCAGATTTACCAGATTGTGCTGCTTTTTGAGCTTCAACTTTTTGCGCAGCTTGTTGTTCCTTGAGTATTTGATTAGATAATCGTTCTGCTTGTTGAGCAACTACTATTTCTTGATTTTTAATTTTTTGTTGCAGCACATTCAATTTCGGATCGTTTGTAGCTTGAGCAATACTTGCTTCTTTTTTTAATTGAGCAAGGGTTGCTTCTTCTTCTTTAACATTTTGTTCTAATAGAGCAGAAGCAGCTGTTGTTGGTAATGTTCCAACTAATTTTCCTAAAGTGGCATCATAACCCAATTGAGCTATTTTTGATGTTGCTTGATACACATTACTTGGAGCATTTACAACAGTATCTTTTGTTGATTTATATGCATTTTCAGCTCTTAATTTTAGAACATCAGCATTGTCATAAGTATATTTTGCGGTTGCAACGGTACCAATAACTGCAGCAGTAACAAGAATACCTGTCGCAACATTTCGAGCTAAATCAATATAATATTTTCGATTTAGATCAGCTTCTGATGCTCCATGTTCTTTTTTGATAAGCTCTTTTTCGACTTCTTGATACATTTTTTCTAAGCAGCTTATTAATGAATGTTTGCTGCCAAAAGGGTTGTATCGAGCAGGGTTATACCAAGATTGGCCATATTCATTTTCTGCAATAGATAGTGCAGTTTGCACTGCTATGGCAATTTGAACTAATGCAACATGAATCTCTGTTTGAGAATTTTTATGTTTTTTTATTGCTTGATCTATGAGATGTCGAACAATATCATGTTGCTTTTTTTCTAACGATAGATCATTTTGTGCAGTGTAACATTGTTTAAACAACAATTGTGCAGCAGTAGATGCATCATGAACTCGCTTAAAATCATGCGCGTCACCTAAAAAATTTCTTTTAACATGATCTGTACTGTAACTGACTATATTTTGCTCTTGCAATTTTTTATTGATATCGTCAATTTGCTTTTGAGTAAAAATGGTAGATTTTTTGTTCGAGAAATTTGGTTGTGTCATCAAATTTTCGATATGTGTTTTGTACTCACGAAGTTTTGTCATGACGGCAGTTTCTTCAGCCGTTGTGTGCTTGACTACTAGAGCTTTATGAGTTGCATGAAATGCAAAATGTTGGACTGCAAAATTAATAGCAATACCAATAACTTCTTGCAAGGATTGTAAATCTTGCGAATTAATCTGCTTACTTAGAATTTCATCAATAGTTGGCCAATTCATTGGTTGATTGTTTTCATTAAGTAATACTGGTCTGCCAGTTGTTTTATCGAGCGTAAAAGGTTTGTCATAGATTTGAAAAATAGTATTTTGTAATCGTGGCGAAATGTAAGAACGCGCAATAAAATCATTGATCTGATCTCTTAGAGCATCATCTGACATTTCATTTTGATGTGAGTAGGTCTTTTTATCCGTGTTTGAATCTTCGAATGTATCATCTGTTGATTGATCATGTGAATATAATGATCGAGATTGACTATGAAAATCTCTTGCGTGACCTACTGATTCGATCAGCAATATTGTTACAAACAATCCTATTTTTTTGATATGATTCATGATATTTCCTTTTCCTTTTTTTATTTAATCTGACTTTCTGATCTATTTTTTTACATTAACTTCTTTTTTGTTGAGCAAGCATTTTTCTTGCATATTCTTCTTGTGCCTTGCGCATTGCAGCTTGTTCTTCTAATGTTGGTATATTTTTTTTAACTAAAGCAAGATTAATTTTGTTTAAAACATTTTTGTGATCAGCTTGTATCTTATTTAACTTTTCTGCATGTTCAAATTCTATTTTTTGAGTTTCTTTATGAATTCTTTCTGATTCTTTTTGTTCTTGTTCTCGAGCTTTTTCTGTTTGACGCATTTGCCAGAGCATCATAATTTTGTCGAATAAGCCAGGTTGCTCAGCTTCTTGTTGCTGTTGTGCCTGTTGTGCTGCTTGTTGTGCTGCTTGTTGTTGTTTTTCTTTTTCTTCTTGCGCTGCTTTTGCAAGAGCATTAAATTCTTGGGCTTTTAAAGCTGCTTGTTTTTGATGATGAGCAATTTGTTCTTGTTCTTTTTCGAATTCTGATTTTTTTTGTGCTATAAGCTGCTCTGGTGTTAAAGGTTTTGCAGGAGTTGTTACGGTAACAACATATTTTCCTAAAGCATGTGCATCTTTTTGTATTGTATTTTGTGCTTGAGATAAAGCTTTTGCCGATGCAGCTGCGATATTTGCAGCAGCGTTTGCGCCCATTGCAAGTAAAGGATTTTCTGCTTGGGGTTTTGATGGGGCTGTTAATGCAGTTGTACCTTGAATTGCTGCCCATTTTGCAAGAGCATAAAATTGACTGACTGGTAAGGTTGCAATATCGACGTAATCATATTTATATTGATTTGGATGTTTTGGATCTTTTTTGTTGTAGTAATCATTTGTTGCATTAAGCGCTAGATATATTAAAAAAGCAGTACCAAGCCATACGGATGTCCATTGCACTGTTTGATATAATGTTGGCAATCCAAACATGCTCGCTTGAGATTGCAGGTGAGATAATTTTTCTTGTACAGTAATTATTTGCTCTTCTAGCCATTGTTTTTGAGCTTTTTCTTGTGCATTTGGCCACCATGATCGATACAATGCTTTTTCTGCTGCAAGAATTTTTAATAAATTTTCAGCTTGATTGATTTTATCTTGTATGGTTAATGTTTCAGACGTATCATTAAGCACAGAGCTTATGTATAAAGCTTTTTTTAAATTGGTTGGCTGTGATGCATAAGCATTTTGCATGTTCATAAGATCTGCAATATCTTGAGAGTTTTCTTTTTGTATGGCAGTATCTTTTAGCTTTGCTGGTTGGGTTTGTTGAATTGATTGATTGAATACAATTTGCTGAGTCGCTGGCAATGGGGTTTTTTGAGCTACTTGTTGTACTTTAAGACGAGCTTGTGCAGCATCGATAAAATTTTGAGTTGGCATAATAAGCAATATTGCTATGCATAATTTTTTGTACATACTATTTCCTTTCTTTATTTGGATAATATCAAATAGGAAATATAATAAGCAATAATTATGAATAAATATGAGTATTATGTTTGTAGAGTAAGAGATTTTTAATGATACTGTGCTATGCATTATCCTGAATTTTTGATCATGCAGGATAATGCATAGCACATATAGGGATCACATTTTGAAAATGGATTAATACAGCCTACGATTTTGTTATCACAAAATCTCCGGAAATGGGTGGGCGGCGGCCCATAATGCGCTCAATAAAAAGCGTTTTACCCCCGCCGGGGTCACGTGTCCCGGAGGTTGCATGGCAACCGTAGGGTTCTTAAAAAGTCTGAAATCAAAATGTGATCCCTATAGCACATACATTATGAAAAATTAGGCTTTTTGCTGAGCTTTTTTATACAAAAACATACAAGTTCCTGCAAGCAAAATCATGACAAAAAGGATGAGTGGCATCAGGCCTGTTTTGAAAAAATTGAATGTACAGCTTGCTACAAAAAGCATGCAGGTGATAAATGCAGCACGTGCAATAATAAATTCTTGCTCAGATGCGCTATTTTTTTTCAAAAGTTGGTAGTAAGCAAAAGCGCTCACACTGTAAGCAATGACGATGCCTAATGCTGCTGTGCTGCGTAATGATAATTGTGATGTTTGATTACAAAGTAAAAACATTGCGCAAATAAAGCTTTCTGACAAGACTGCAATCCATGGCGTATTATGTTGATTTAAGCGAGTCAAGAATGATGATCCAACAATGTGATGGTGTTCTGCAAGAGTAAATAAATTCCACACGTTCGAAAATAAGATGCCATAAGCGCCACCTAAAGCAGATGATCCGATAGCAAAATTAATCAAAAATATCATTTTGCCAGTAAGTGCAGGATTATGAAATAATTGTATAATAATTGCAGGAAAAATACCTTGATAACTTGTGATGCTTGTAAGTGCTTGATGACTGGTCATATAGATACAACCCTGAAACAGACCATACAATGCCATGATGATACCAAATGAGTAGTAGACTGCCTTAGGCCCGTTGACGGTAGGATTTTCGATAGTTCTACCTAATGCGCATGCAGTTTCAAAACCTGCAAGGCAGTATAAAACGAGGGGAATATTCATGGGTAAATTTGCCCACAAAAATTGATCCGAACTGATATGCGATACATCAAAAAGTAGAATGCCTGCAATGATTGCTAAGAGTATAGGAATCGACTTTGATGTTAAGAAAAAAGTTTGCACAGCAAGGCCAACTTTCATATTTTGCAAATTTAAAAAAGTGAAAAAAGTTAATAAAAGTAAGCAGATTGTTGTTATACTCAGGCAAGCGGCGCCAGGAATTATGTTTTGCAGCATCGTTGCACCAACCGAAAGCATGAGTGCGCATGATGCTAGTTTTCCAAAAAAATAACTCCAACAGCTTAAAAATCCTAAAAATGGATGATAACTGTTGCCAAAAGCGTAGAGTCCACCAGTCGGAAAATAACCTAATAATTTCCCCGTAATTGCGATAAGGGGCAGCATACAAAGCCCGACCATCGGATAGAGTAAAAATCCTGCAGCACCTGTGCAAGTTGATAAATCGTAGGTATTAATAAAAATACCTGTGCCAATCATCACGTTTAAATTGATAAAAATAGCAGAGAGTAACGATAGCTTTTTTGATGAAGACATTACGTGTTCCTTTTTAATTTTGTTGCATCATGCAATATAAACCGATTGCGCCAGCGATTGCAGCATTTAAACTTTCTGCATGTCCAGGCATCGGAATGGTCATTGCTTGTTGACATGCTTGTATTTGTTCTGCAGATAATCCATGCGCTTCGTTACCGACAACTAAAAAATTATGTTTTAAATTGATCTGATTTGGCGATTTGCCGCCATTGACGATCAATGCACATAGTGGCAATTTTCGCGTTGTTTGCAGTATGTGCCATGTTGTTTGATAGAGATTGACCATTGTCATGCATCCAGCTGTCGATTGAATGACTTTTGGACTGTAAGGATCGGTGCAACCGATTAAAATAATATGAGCAATGTTCATGGCTGCAGCGGTGCGAATGAGTGTGCCAAGGTTTCCAGGATCACTGATTTGCGATAAAACAAGCCCAGGACCATGATCAGGAAGTGGTTGTTCTGCTGGAATTTTAAAAATAGCGCAGATACCACTCGCTTGTTTTGCAGTGCTCATTTTTTCCATAACGTGTGGTGCAACGCCAATGACAATTTCTTGAAAATGTGCAAAATCTGCAGCATCAGGAGTTTTGTAGTAATCTTCTGTCATGTAGATGACGACAGGTTCGTATTTTTCTGTCAGTTGCGTGCAGGCACGAGTTCCTTGTGCAAAAAATTGACCATGTTCTTGTCGATACGCTTTATCTTGCAGGCTGACAACATGTTTGACCTGCTCGTTAGCAACGGAACTAATATAATGCATGAAAGTTCCTTAAATTTTATCGTCTAAAATATCTTGTCGATACTGTTTCATTAATTTTACCATGAATGCAACATTATGAATCGTTGCAAGTGTGTCTGCAATCGGTTCGTGAGCCTTGAAAAGGTGATGAACATAACTTGTTGTATAGTTTTTACAGGTGTAGCATGTGCATTGCGGATCGATTGGCCCAAAATTAAGTTTATGTTTACCATGGGTAATTTTAACGGTCCCTTGTGATGAAAATAGATGTCCATGACGTGCACATTTTGTTGGATGTGAACTGTCAAAAGTATCGATTCCAAGGGGTACAATTTCTTCGATGGCAGGTAAATCGCCAATGCCCAGTAAGTGGTTTGGTTTTTCGTACGGTAATTGTGGAATCGTGTAGCCAAGCATGTCGATCATTTCGTTATGATTTTTACCGACACTGCCACCAATTGCAAAGCCATCAAAAGGCAAAGCGGTTAAGGTTTTGCAACTTAATGATCGAAAATCTTTGTTGATACCACCATGAATAACCGCATAAATCGCTTGATTGTTAGGGTTTTTAAGATGCTCATCGAGCGATCTTTTTTCCCAGCGATGTGTTCTATCCAGGGATTTTTTAAGTTGCTTTTCGTCGATATGATAAGGCGGTAATTCATCAAATGGAATAATAATATCTGCGCCAAGATCTTTTTGAGCTAAAATCGAAGTTTCTGGTGTTAAGATAATCTTTGCACCATCGCGATAGGATCGAAACGTGACGCCTTCTTCTTTAATTTTGCACACAGAGTTTTGCTGGCTTTTTGTTCCCTTGCTTTTTAGTTCGTCTTTGACGGTGCCGTACGCAAGGCTAAATACCTGAAAGCCTCCAGAATCGGTGATAATCGGTTGATTGCGGTTGATAAATTTATGCAAGCCACCAGCAGCTTTGACGACATCTGGCCCTGGGTGCAAGAGTAAGTGATAGGTGTTACAAAACATCAACTGTTGTTCCATCGATTCGAGCATCTGATTATCAAGCGCTTTGAGTGTTCCGTTGGTACCAACAGCGACAAAGTTTGGTGTATCAATGATGCCGTGAGGGGTGATAATTTGCCCCACACGAGCTTTTGATTTTTTTGATTGATGAATGATTTTAAAAGAAAAGTAACTCATAATGTTCTATCGATTAAATTTTTAGGTAGTACGAAAAAAGATATACAGATAAGTATATCGCTTTTTAAAAAAATATAAAAATGAATGGCGTTGAAGGGTTGAATAATTGTTATAAAATTTTTCTGTGCAAATAGAATGATAGCCTTTTGACTGACTGATAATTTTGTGTAAGAATGATCATAAGATACGTTAAAAATATAATCGAAAGATCGTGTATGAATAAAAAAATAGCCGCAGTTTTATTGCTTGGTTTTTATGGCCAGCAAGTTGATGCTATGGATGCAAACAATATACTTGAAATTGATGTTTTAGGCATAAGTCGCGATGGGCAACCTTCGTCGGCTGTAAGTCAGGGTCAAGGCACATGGACAGATGTTGTGAGTCCTGATGCGTTGAATTGGAATCAGAATTCTTTAGGTAGTAACCCTTCTTCGCCCTCAGGTTCACGATCTCGATCTCGTGCAAATTCTAATGCATCTGATGCTTCTAGTGTTTTTGAAG
>CANCGK010000010.1 GCA_947377595.1 bacterium
GTTGTATCAGCATTAAAAATTTTTGCTTGCACAGGTGATTGTAGTAATTGAATGCTCAGGATACATGCCTGAAGTAACGTCATTATTTTTTTACGCATGGTTAATCTGCTGCCTTTATGTAAGAAGAATAAAAATTATGCATTTTTTTCTTTATTGATGAGGTGTAATGCTTCTTGAAAGCTATCAAAAGAAAGATGTTTGATGCTATTGAGTTCTTGAATAGATATACCATATTTATTATAATATATAAGATCAATTGCTCCAAAGAGTGCATCTTGATAATCAAGATGTAGCTTTTCTATAATCATTTTAACATGATCTATGCTTTCGCCTTCAATTTCTAAAATTGGTTCTAAACCAGGCCATGTATCAATGGTGATTGTAGAATTATCAAGATGCCATATTTCGCGATCATTTTCTTGATAGGATGTAAAATTTAAGCCTAAACTTTCATAAAAATCGCAGGCTTTTTTAAAATCATTTGTTTTTAATTCAATTTCTCTAATTCCATCAATTGCATGAGGATTTATAATTTCTTTAATGGTCATGGTTGTATAAGCTCCTTCATCTCTAATTCGCAACCATTTGCGGATCGAATCATTCCCTAGTTCATAAATGATTCTTCGCATACGTAATTCTTTTTGCTGTAAAGTAGCTCCAGCGCTGAGCAATACTTTTCTAAAAATAGCTTTGTTTATTGGTGTGAATTTTACTTCAAATTCAATTTTCATATGGGACCTATTTGATAATGCTGATAAATTATTTTTTAAATAAAGGATTCGATCTGAAGGTAGATTGCATGTATTAATATCAAAATTATTAATATCATGTAATGAGATTGTTAATATTTTCTGTTCTTCTTCATGTAATATTGCGTTTAATAAATAATTTTCTTCAAATCAGCTTTAATTGGTCTAAGAATAAAGTCTTTCACTATAGTTATGGTACATTATAATGGTATCATATTGTACGCTTACAGCAATTGCATGTCAGGATTTTTTAAGATGAGCTTGCAAAATTTTGAGTTATTTTTGATAAAAATAGACTCAAAAATAACCATGCAAGTCTATAAAATAGAGTTCATTTTAACCATGAATATTTTGATATATTGATCTGTGCGGTATTTATAGATTTTAGTTGAAGGAAGCATTTTTGATTGTCTTGTTTTTTTAAAAAATAGGCTTAAAATTAACCATGAATACCTAAAAAATAGAGTTAATTTTAACCATGGAGTTGTTATGAAAAGGCTTATAGACTACTCTTTACTCAAATGGAAAAGTGATCCATTTCGTATGCCACTTATATTACGGGGGGCTCGCCAAATTGGAAAAACTTTTGCAGTGCGACAATTGGGAGCAACTTATAATAATTTTGTTGAAATTAATTTTGAATTAATACCGCGAGCTGGAATTATATTTGATCAAGATCTTTATCCTGCAAGAATTATTGAACAACTTTCTTTACTTACTAATCAACCAATTATTCCTGGACAAACATTATTGTTTTTGGATGAAGTTCAGATGGTTCCTGCAGCAATTACAGCTTTGCGTTATTTTCATGAACTTATGCCGCAGTTACATGTTATCGCTGCTGGTTCATTATTAGATTTTGCGATTGCAAAGCACGGTATTCCTGTTGGTAGAGTTGAGTGTTTATACATGTATCCATTGTCTTTTATTGAATATTTAGCAGCAGCTGGAGAATCTTTAGCACTCGCAGAATTATTGCATAAAGATGTAACATTGCCAATGTTTGATCTGTTGCATGATACATTGTTGCAACATGTGGCTCGTTATCTTGCGTTAGGAGGGATGCCGCAAGCTGTTCAAAATTGGATTTCAACAAAAACTGCTTTTGGCAGTGCTAAAGTGCATGCATCAATTTTACATGTGTATCGTCAAGATTTTGATAAATATGCTCGATTGCATCAAATAAAATATGTAGAACAAATTTTTAAACAAATTCCTGAGCAGTTGGGTCGAAAATTTAAATTCAGTCTTGTTGAAGGTGATTATCGTAAAAGAGAACTTTCGCCTGCATTAGATCTTTTAATTACTGCAGGAATAGCTCGTAAAGTTTTATATGCTTGCGGTCAAGGTATTCCTGTTGGATTGCAAGTTGATGTTTTAGATTATAAAGTTATTTTTCTTGATACTGGACTTGCTCAAGCAAGTATGGGCTTAGATCTTGCAGCTTGGTTTTTACAACCGGATCAAGAATTTATTAACAAAGGTTCTTTGGTAGAAGCTTTTGCTGGTCAAGAAATTGCTACATATTCTGCATGTGATAGACAGCAAGATTTATATTACTGGCATAAAGATTCAGCCCCAAATCAAGCAGAAATTGATTATCTTATTCAGATAGATCGTCATATTATTCCTGTAGAAGTAAAATCTGGAGATGGTAGAACTTTAAAAAGTATTCAATATTTTTTATCAACTCATCCACATTCACCATATGGAATTAGATTTTCAACCAACAATTATTCAGTGCATAATAATATTCATTCGTATCCATTGTATGCTATTGTCAAGGTCATGATGCAAGTAAATCCTTTGTTGCAAGCAGCGGTGGAAAATTTGCTCGCATAGCATTGATTGATGGTTTGAGAGTTGTTTTTAAGATGAGCGTGCAAAACCTTGAGTTGTTTTTGATAAAAATAGACTCAAAAACAACCATGCATCCCTATAAAATAGGGTTGTTTTCAACCATCTTTTTTTTGATACATTGATCTGTGCGGTATTTATAAATTTTTTGAGTATGCGGTGAGTAATATGCTTGTTGAGAGCATAAAAAAGTCCTCAAGCTTTGTAAAAAAACTTGAGGACTATAAAAAGATCTGTCTTAATAAAAATTATAAATTTTGCTTAGATCTTCATGTATTATCTTTTTGCAAGTTCATCTTTAATTGCTTGTGCGCGATCTGATGGGTAAGGATGTGATGAAGTATGCATCCATTTATAAAATGAGTGAAATATTGGAATATCTTTAATTATTTGAAGTTGAGTTAATTGACAGTAATCGTCAAAATAAGCCGATAATTGCATTAATTTTCCAATGCTATTATTGACTGGAAGAAATGGAGACACTGTTTTGTTTTCAATATTAAATAATGGATCAATATCTTCGTTTTCGAAAAATGATATGCCACCATGTAAACCATTTTCGTCAATTTGAGTATAAGAAAATTTATCGGCATTTTTTTCATAATTAGGAGTTAATAACTTTAATATAATAGGGAAGAATATGAAGAATTCTATGATGAATGAGTTCATCGCATCGACTTGACTATCTTTAGATTCTAAATGATCCCATTTTAAATTGATAGACATATGATATGCTCTTAATAATTCGAGCGTAGCAAAAATACCAATGATGCTTATCAAATGAGAAAACATATCGCCATTTTCGATGTGTCCTGCTTCGTGAAGTAAAAAAAATTCTTCTTTTCCTAATAACAATTGATCTTCACGTGATAATTCTATGCCGTCAATAACATTTTTATAAACTCTATTGATATCTTGTAAGGATTTTTGAGAAAAGTAGATATGATTAAATATTGAACTCCAAGTAATTTTATTTTTATTTATATGTCGCGTTGCTTGCAAGAATAATTTTTGATCAAGATGTGCTTTTGGATATTTTATTCCCATTGCATCATACCATGCTTGAGCATAAGGATAATCTGTGACTACTAAATGTTTTTTTTGAAGTAAATAATGAGTTTTCATGTATTTTGTTACGCTTGGTAATCCTGTTAGAACAGTCATCCAAAATATATTTAATCCTGCATGCTGCCAAGGAGAGAGTTTATTTAATTCCAATGTATTGAAAGAATCTTGATATAATTCATTTTTAAAAATATCTGTTGCACCATGAGATTGTTCTGTTGTTGAGCAAAAAATTATTACAAATATAAACCATGGGAAAGTTTTTTTTGTGATCAAAATTGATTCCTTTTAAGTGACGGTAATAAAATATTTAAGTTATATAACATTATAATTATAGCATATGAGATAGTTTGCGCAAAAGCCTGTCAGCTTTTTTAGGTTATAAAAAAAGGAACATGTTGCCATGCTCCTTAAATTTTTTTAGATACGAAGTGAAAATAATTACTTATTTTTCTTCTTTGTACATAACGTGACGACGTACAACTGGATCATATTTTTTTAATTCAATACGTTCTGTTGTGTTCGCTTTGTTTTTGTATGTCCAGTATCTGTGAGGACTTTCTGAACTTTTCAGTTTGATAATCTGACGATTACCTTTCTTTGCCATGGGGATATTCCTTATCTAAACAGCTAATTTGAGATTTTAAAATCAAGATTATTATTTTAATATACCTGCAAATCTTGCCTTTGTCTACGTCCTTTCTTTTACTTTGAAATATATTTTACGTATAATCAAATATATATTAAAAGTATAAATTGACGATTTTACTGCGTAAAGGCTTTGTATGAAGATATCAATCAATTGGATGCTCGATCACATTATAACGCCGATATCAAAGATTGATGTTGGGTTAATCGTTGCAAAATTTAATGTTCACACTGCAGAAATCGAATCGTATGAAAAGTTTGATCTTGCTATCGATCATCTTTTTTTAGCGCAAGTAATTGCAATCAATCAGGATAGTTGTACATTGCAATGTGATGAATTACAGCAAGTTATACAACTTTCGTATAGAACTGATTTGCAAGTTGGTCAATTGGCATTAATTCGTCGTCATCATGATGGTTTTGCATGGGAAAAATTATCACATTATAGCCCTGCAAAAGAAGGCCTTTTTGCTCCAGTTGATTGCCCGAAACATTTGGTTGCAGGTGGCTGGAAGCAAGAGTGCGAAACATTTGATTATATTCTTGATGTTGATAATAAATCGATTAATCATCGCCCTGATTTATGGGGACATCGTGGTATTGCAGGAGAAATTGCAGCTTTTATGGGCTGGCAATTAAAACCTTTAGAATCTATGCTGGCAAAGATTGATCAAGTTGATTATGCAACATATAGTCTTGCGCAAGCAGATCAGTCTTTAACTTTAAAAATTGAAAATACAGCAATTTGTCCTCGAATAGCAGGATTATATTGCAAAACTATGACGCATAAAAATTCTACTATTTGGATGGCAATGCGACTTGCTCGTGTTGATAGTAAGCCAATTAATACCATCGTTGATATCACCAATTACGTTATGTTTGATATCAGTCAGCCGATGCATGTTTTTGATGCCGCAAATTTTAGTACCAAAACAATTACTGTACGCACTGCACAATCTGACGAGCAGTTACAATTACTTGACGGTCATACTATTGCATTGACTGAGCAAGATATTGTGCTTACTGATGGAGCTCATCCAGTCGCTCTGGCAGGTGTTATGGGTGGCAAGCAAGCAAGTTTTAGTATGCAAGCACAATCAATTATTATCGAGTCTGGTTCATTTTGTGCATCGATGGTTCGTACTAGTTCAGCTCGTGTTAAAGTTGCAAGTGAAGCTGCAACTCGGTTTGCAAAACAATTAGATCCGATGCAAAACGTTACTGCATTGCAGCGTTTTATATTTTTAGCTCAAGGCTTGGGTGTTGTCGGTCAGGTTACAGAACAATTAGTATCGGTCGGAAAAATTATTACTCCTGCCATCATTACAATTTCTCATGAATTTATTGTTACCCGCTTGGGAATAGAAGTTTCATCAGCGCAAATTATTGAAAATTTAGAAAAATTATCATGCAGTGTCGTTCAAGATATTGATGACAATGTTCTTGTATATCATGTAACAATTCCAACAGCGCGTATGACAAAAGATTTGACGATTCAAGAAGATATTGTCGAAGAAGTAGCACGTTTATTTGGGTATCAAAATATTTCTTACGTGCGGCCAGTGCGTGCGATGAAGTCGTTTGATACAACGGCTGTCATGAGATTGCGTGGGATGAAGCGACATTGTGCTTTTGCGATGAAAATGCGCGAAGTGCGAGATTATTTATTTTATGATGAATCTTTTTTAAAGCGTCTTGCTTGGTATCCAACTGATGCTGTGGCAATTAAAAATCCAGTTTCGGAAAATTGGAAAGTTTTAGTGACGTCATTGATTCCTCATTTGATTAAAAATGTTGAGTTAAATATTCCATCGCATGAACAGATTAATTTATTCGAATCAAATAGCATTTGGCGCCAAATTTCATCAACTGAAAGTTTAGAACAAAAATCATTTGCAGGCATTTTATATGGTCAAAAAAATCTTAATTTTTATGATTACAAAGCGCAGTTAGAAGGATTGTTTATATCTTTAGGCTTTTCTGTTATATGGCAAAAACCAACGCATGCTTTAGAGCCATGGTTTGATCAGTTGCAAACAGCAGATCTTATGCTTGATGGTATAAAAATTGGTAGAGCTGGCATGCTTGCATCAACGTTTACTCGTGGTATTTTAAAAAATCAAAGTTTTGCATTTGAACTTTGTTTAGATTTATTGTTAGCTTATAAGCCTTGCGAAAAACAGTTTGTGCCATGGTCAAAGTATCAAGCCGTCTTTGTTGATTTAAGTTTATTAATTGATGCTCGCATGAGTTCAGAACACATTGAACAGATGATTGTACAAACAGATGCAAAAATTGATAAAGTTAGTTTGCTTGATTTCTTTGAAAAAGAAGAATGGATTGATCAGCGCTCATTGACATTTAGATATAGAATTTGTGATTTTGAGCAAAATTTAACCAAAGAAGTTATTGATCACGTGACTGCAAAAGTTATTGAAAATATGAAAGCTTATGGAGCGCAAATTCGTTAACGAAAGAAAATTTTTTCATGAAAAAAGATGATATAAAGTTCTATGCAATCTTTGGAATTTGCTTGATGTTAATCGATCGATTAACAAAATATGTTGTCATGTATTATGTACCGCATTATAAAATTAATGCTTTATGTAGCATTGATTTAGTGTTTAATCGTGGGATTTCATTTGGACTTTTTCATTCTGATGACGTCATGATATTTTCTGCTGTTAATATTTTGATTGGTGTTGTTATTGTCATGCTTTTAGTTCATACCTATTATCGTTTGCAAAGGCAAGAATCGATTATTGGAGAAGTATGTATTTTTGTAGGTGCTTTTTCGAATGTGATTGATCGATATGTGTATGGCGGAGTGATTGATTTTATTGCATGTTCGTATCAAGATTGGCATTTTGCCATTTTTAATGGGGCTGATGCATTTATTTTTTGCGGTGTTATTTTTATGGTTCTTTTAGAATATGGTTTGACGTGGAAAAGAAAATAATATCGATTGCAACGCTTGGTCCTATTGGTTATTTAGCAGCACCAGGTACCATGGGAACTTTAGTTACGATACCTTTAGCTTTGCTTTTAAATTTTTATTCTTTGTCTGTGCAATGCCTCATAATTGCTATCATTGCTATGGCTAGTTTTTTTATAGTCAAACAAGCATTGCATCATTTTACACAATCAGACCCTTGCCAAATTATTATTGATGAACTGCTGGGATGTTTCATTACATTCCTAGCAGTTCCTTTTTTGTTGCATGTTTGGATTATTGGCTTTGTGTTGTTTCGGTTCTTTGATATTGTCAAACCTTGTGGTATACAACGGATCGAAAAATTACCTGGAGCGTGGGGTGTTTTGCTTGACGATGTGATCGCTGGTTTATGTGCGCATCTTATTCTACGATTGTTTGTCATATGATTCAAAAATTTTTGACACAAATCTATGAATATGTGACCTATTTTATATCTCCACCATCATGTTTGTATTGTCATGCAGATCTGAGCGTTCGTACTGCTTTTTGTCATAGTTGTATGATACAAATTTTGCCTATAGTTCCTTTTGATTTTTATATAGGTAAACATACGGTCATGAAAGTTTTTGCAGTCAGTAGTTATAAAGACCCATTGCGATCGTTAATTTTAGCAAAGCATCATAGCAATGAAACGGCTATTCATTTTTTGGCGCATTTTATGGCGACAAGTCCTGTTGTCCAGCAGTTAGATTTTGATGTCATTACTTTTATTCCTTTACATTGGACTCGGTATGCATCGCGTGGTTTTAATCAAGCCCAAATGATTGCACAAGCTCTTGCTTACACCTCTGGCAGACCAGTGATTCCTTTTATCAAGCGCTGTAAAAAAACGCAATTTCAGGCGCGATTAACGTTGCAACAGCGAGAGCATAATGTGCAGAATGCTTTTGCGCTTGATGCACAATATAGTCATCAAATTGTTGGTAAAAAAATATTAATCGTTGATGATCTTTTTACCACAGGTTCGACAATGAAGGCTGTTTGTTCTCTTTTATTACCATGCCAACCACAAAAAATAGAAATTTTTGTTGGGTGTCGCGTCATTAATTCTTAATTTTTTAAGAAAACTCTTTTATTTTATATCAATATTTTTTAATGTTTGTTCTTACTATCTAAATCTTTTGATGTCAAAGGGAGGTCGTTATGCACAACTTTAAACTTTTTTTAGCAATGATGTTTGCTGTAACTATCATGCAATTACATGCAGCTAGTGAAACGTTTACGAGTAAAGTTGTATCGACTACGATAACCCGATCAAGAACAACTTCAAAAGAACTTATGGATCGATTAAGTGCACAAGCTGCAGCAAAAGCATTATTGCCTCATATTCAATTAGCTGGTCAGATATCAAATTTTGTACGAAGTCCAGAAGTTGTTGGAGTCCGAAATGCTAAAAGTTTGAATGGCACGTCAAAGTTAGCCATCGCAGGCTTGATAAAAAATTTAAATCATGCTCGTACGTCTTGTGAAGCATTAGAAAAGCCATTAGATTTTTATATACATGTGCATCAAGTGCAAGAAACTATGAATAATTATAAAATTCATAGTTCTTGTATTCCTGTTGTTATTAATTCTCATACTTTTAAGACATTAGAAGAAAAATGCCAAGAATTTATTTCTGGATTTGATCGATAAAAATCTTGTAAGCCCCGATCCTTTTTGAGTATAGTTAAAAGAAAAGGAAAGGGGTTTTTTATGCAAAAAATTTTACGTTTATTTTTTGTTATTATGTTGGTATCTGTGTTGGATATAGTTGGATATATGCCAAATCAAGTTCAAGCTGTTTTGCAAGCTTTGCAAGATGCGCAAACAAAAATTAATTGTGCAGGATGTGATTTGCGAGGCGTTATCGCTTTTGCAGGAAAAGATTTGCATGGAGCTTTTATGCCAAATGTTGCTATGCAGCCATGTTTGCCAACCGATGCAAATAAAAATAGTAGTATGATTTGTAATCCAAAGCAGTTGGCAGATTTTAAAAAAACTAATTTAGCGGGAGCTATTTTATCATCATCATGTCTTGATGGTGTCAGCTTTGATCAAGCAGATTTAACAGGCGCTGATGTGAGTAATTCATCTGTGCAGTATGCAAGTTTAAACGGTGCTATTGTGAAAGATATGATAACTGATCATGCAACATTCTGTCATGCAATCATGCCTGATGGTACAGAATGCAAAGATAGCTGGACTGGGCAAGGAATAACGATTGCTTGTAATTGTGTTAAGCAGAATATTGGACAGCAGGTGACATCATCCTTGGCAGATAGCAATGAAGTAAAAAAAACAGGTTCATGAAGTTTTGCTGATAAAATTGCATGCTAATCTTGCGATTAATAAAAGATTTTTGCAAGGAGTAGAAAATTATGCTAACCTTTGCCCAACAAAGTTTATCATAATTTTTTGTAAAGGATTTAAAAATGATGAAACAAAAAACAGAAAAAACATCTGTCGTTTCTTTGGTTTTGGTTGGGTCACTTTTTTTATTGACCGGTTGTTTTGCAGATAAAGCAAAAAAAGCTCAAGAACAAGAAAATCTAGAACAATCAGTTGAGCCAAAAGGTGAATTATTATTATCAATTGATGGTAAACCAGTATTGTATGCCGATGATTTTGAAGAACAA
Organism: bacterium; assembly: GCA_947377595.1. Classification (GTDB taxonomy): domain Bacteria; phylum Babelota; class Babeliae; order Babelales; family Chromulinivoraceae; genus Chromulinivorax. The sequence continues at coordinate 9,933 of CANCGK010000010.1, forward strand.
AAACAGATGTTGCAACAATCAAATCAACAATTAAATATGATTTTGCAAATGATGCCAGATGCTGCATACAGCATGTTATTTAAAAGTATTCAAGCTGGACTTTTAATTAAAGAGTGGGCTTTGCGTGCAGGCGTTGATCAAAAAGCTGATTTTGCTAAACGACGTCGCATCGCGCATGAGCAAATAGATCTTAATTTATACATGCAAGAATTTATGGAAGCTCATCCAATCGAAGTTAGTGATCATGAAGCTTTAAATTTCTACAAAGAAAAACGTGATCAAATCCAAGGTATGATAACAGCTCCAGCATCGGTAGATGTTGTGTATGTATCATGTAAAACAAAAGCTCAAGCAGAAGAATTTGCATCAAAATCACGTGATGGTTCTGAAAAACATATGAATATGGCTGCAAAAGAAACTGGTGCTAAGCTTGAAAAAATGACTATTTCTAGCGATAGTTCATGCAATGATACATTAAAACAAACAGTGTTGATGGCAACTAAATTCCCTGCAAAAGAAGTGGTAAAAATCGATGACAATGTTTATTACGTTGTCGGTCTTTTGAAAAAAAATGAAGCTCAATATCACAGTTTTGATAATCCGCAAGTTAAAGAATTTATTAAAAAATCTTGCCAAGATGCAAAGCGTGAAGCTGAACTTGCAAAAGAAATCGAAAAATTAAGCAACAAATATAATGTTGTTGAAAATAAAGCTTATTTTGAAACAAAAGTGCAAAATCAAGCAAAAGCATTACAAAAAGCAGAAGACTTGGTTATGCAAGCGCAACAAGCTGGCCAAGAGTTAGGTGTTGATTTGTTAGATGATAAGATTTAATTATGTTGGATTGTAAAAAAATAATGTTACATCGTAATTTTTTATTTTTCATAACTCTGTCTGCTTGCATGCAGGCAGAGTTTATGCTTTTAGATCAAGGCGTTATGGTTATTAGTGGTCCTGTTGCCAATGCGATGATTACGCATAGTGATGTGTTTGAAAAATTGAATTTGGATGGAACTGCTATCCCTTTAGAACGTCTTGTTAAGATGGAAATTATTCAGCAAGAAGTTATTGATACAAAAATGCCATACGATGAAACTGCCGCAGAAAAATATTTAGCAAATATTCAAAAAAGTAATAATTTAAGTCTTGAAGATTTAGAAGAATTAGCAGGACAATGTCGTAGAACATTTCCTGAATTAAAACAATTGTTAACATTGCAGTATGTTTACGATTTTTTCTTGTATCATAAATTTAGAGCTCACTTAGTGCCATCTGATAAAGATGTGCAAGAGTATTGTGATCAAAATCCTGATATTCAGCCCGGGCATTGTATTATTCAAGTTGCGTTTGTAGATTTTAACGCTGCTAATAAAATGCAAGTTGCTCAAGAAATCGAACATATTATTGAAGGATCAATTGAAGATAAACTTGCGTGGAGTGATCCTATACAAGTGAATTACGTGGATATGGCAGATGATAAATTATTTATTAAAGATATGTCTGTTGGCCAAATTCATACGATAGAAGATGCAAAGGCTTTTGAGTTATATCGATTAGTAAGTAAGCAAGATGAACATGTTGTTCCTGTTGCAGATCGTAAAGCAATTGTTATTGATATTTTAAATCGTAAAATGTATGAAGATTTACTTGCAAAGTACGAAGAGCATATGCTTGATAATGTTGCAATTATTAATTTGACGACAAAATAAACGGTAACTACTTAGCAATTGAAAATACGACCTACGTTAACGCTCTGGAAATATGGTTGCGGCGGCCATTAAACGCTTTTTATAAGTGCATTAAGCCCACCGGCCTCATAAGTTCCCGGAGTTTTGTAAAAAACGTAGGGCAAATATCAATAGAGGGAAGTAGTTACAATAAATGTATAAATTTTTTACAGGTCGTTTGTATTGTGCAAACGACCTTTTTTTATATAGATTCATGTTCATCAAGATCATTTTGTAACTGCAATGTTTTTTCAATAAGTTTATCAGATCTATTTTTGAGATTTTCTTTTGAATCAAAATAACTTTTTAGTAAAGTTTGTAAATCCATTTCGTTTGATAAAACGCTGCGATATGATCGTACCGCAAGTTCTCGAATCGGAATAATTGCAACTAAATGCATGCTATGACTACAAGCTAATTGTATTTTTTTTATATCAACCTGATCAACTGCGCTTACGGGCAATTTGTAAGTAATTTTAACAATCGCATCTTTGATTTGATGTTGCTTAATTGCTTGTAAAATTTGTTGCGTTTGTGTTAAATCTGATGCGTCAATTTCTTCTTCAAGTTCGACATCAATTTGAATAAATGGTCGTGTGTTGAGCGGAATAAAATCAAATGAACAGTGTTTATCATGAGTAATGGAAACGACGCAAAACCCCTTTGTTTCTTTACGTTCACCAAAATCAACTCGATCGATAGATCCAGAATATACTATAGGAATACCGCCTTCATTAAGATTTTGGAATCGATGAAGATGTCCTAATGCAACATAATCAAATGGTTCTATGGCAAGTTGTGATGGCAATAAGACGGGATCATTGCCATAAATTGCTTTGCGTTCTGAGCCAGAAAATAAACCGTTGCTGACAGTTAAGTGACCAGCTAAAATTGCAGGGATTTTCGGATCTAATTTTTGTGCAAATTTTGCAATAATGCGACCAAGGGTTTCTGAAATTTGATCGGTAATATCAAGGGCTGTTTGGCCATAATAAGAATCATTTAAAGCGATATTATGACGATTAGGCCAAGGAATTCCTACAATTTGTATTGGACCAGATTTTGTTTGTAATAATAAACTATCTGGTTTTGCAAAAAGATGAAATCCATCAATAGGTAAACAACCAAAAATATCAAGAGAATTTGCTTTTCCAAAAGTTAATGGATTGTCATGATTGCCCACAACAATAACTACCGGAATTTTTGCTTGATACAACCGCATAAAACAGCGCATTAATAATTTTTGTTGTGTAGGGCTTGGAGTTGCCGTTTTGTAAGCATCACCAGAAAACATAAAAAAATCGATATTGTTTTCAATTGCGTGGTCAATACAGCTATTTAATGATTGTTCAAAATCTAATAAACGAGAATGTATTCCTGTTTTAGGATCGATTCTGCCATAATTTTCCATACCAAAATGGATGTCAGCCGTGTGAATAAATCTAATCATAGGGTTTTAATTTCCTCAAAGCCGTTTTCGTTGTTCTGTTCTCAGCTTAGCATATTAAAAAAAATATGCCGATACTTCTCTTTTGTGACAAGTATCGGCATAAAATTACGATATAAAAACAGTTATAAGTTATGAGAACTATCTATACTTGTATCATCTTTAATAGCACCCATAAATAAATGAGAATGATTTGGTAGAGCTTTCTTGATTGGTTTATTACTGATTTGTCCATTGATTTGAGTAAATGATGGAATGATTTCGTTTGCAGCAATTGTTGATTGAATAATGACGGTATGTGATTTTATTTTGGCATTTTCTTCGATAGTGCTATTTTTTATGTAAGCAAAAGCGCCAATGTTGGCATCTTTTTTGACGATGGTTTTGCCTAATAAATGAACAGCTGATCCAATATAAACCCCTGGTTCTAAAATAACATCACAATCAATCATGACATTTAAACTGATTGCAAACCGGACACCATGGTTCATCCAATAGCTGATCAGTTGAGAACGTTTGATATGTTCAACAACCCATAGCTCTGCAAGTGTATTAACGCCACGAGCGACATCAAATGAAGTTGGAGTTGTAACAATTTTACATCCTTCATGACTTGCGATTTGAATGAGCTCGGGTAGATAATATTCTCCAGTGAACTGACTTTTTGTTAGTTTATCTATATTTTTTTCTAAAAAGTCTTTTTTCATAATATAGATGCCAACACTGATACAGCATTGTGCTTCGATATCTAGATTTTCATCTCGACGTTCAATAACACGGATTTTATTATCATTAATAATGATTCTGCAATAACTATCGTTTGCTTGTTCAAGAGAATGAGCGGTTGCAAAACTGATATCTGCATCAGATTTTATATGTTTGTTATATAATTTTAAAATGACTTCATGATTGATTAAAGGGATATCGCCATTGATCACTAAGATATGATCTTTATTCCATAATGGCTGGGATACTGCGACGGCATGACCAGTGCCAAGTTGTTCTTGTTGTGTTGCAAGCGTAATGTTTTTGAGATTTTTTTTAGTTAAAACTTCGAGTATTTTTTCTTTCTGAAAGCCAACAACAATTGTTGTTGGAATATTCATTCGTTGTAAGACTTCAAGTGGATATAAAAACATTTCCTTACCGCAAATTTTTTCGGTCAATTTGGTTTTTTGGGTGTTAAAACGAATTGATTTGCCACCTGCAAGCAAGATAGCTTGAAGATTTTCTGGCATAGAAGACTCCTTTTATGTCTATGTGCTTGATTTTAACTATGCGTGTAAAATATGTATGCATATTTTATCTATTTTGTGAAAGATTGCAGAAAGTATAATGTTATTTTTTTCAAGAAAGCAACAAATTTTTAGTTATTCATTTAAAAGATTAGGCAAGAGTATTGCATATCTATTTGTAAGCTTGCCAAATATTATTATAATTTTTCAAAAGTATAAAAATAGTTTAAAATAAAGACACCTTTGATACAGAGTAAAAAAATAAAATCTATCGATGTTTTCAAGATAATAAGGAAAGTAGATTGTGAAATTATTTCAACGTTTTTATAGAGCTAGTTTTATACTGCTGTGCATATCTTCTTCGCTGCGTGCCATGGTGATGGATAATAGATATTTTCCATGGTTACCTCATGTGTATAATGGGACCGATTCGCGTCATGGATGTTTATATGTTGAACCATTTTTTATTACGGCATCTTCTGCGTGGAAGACAACGCCTGCAGTCAGAGATCGTGAGGTAGGTTATCCGAATTTACAAGGGAGTTTAGATTATTATAATCTTGCTCAAGCTTTAGTCTTAGATGGCATGGAAAATCCTATTCCTGCACAATGGCAATTCGCTCATCCATTTCCTGTCGATATGCCAGGAACTTTTGAAGGACAAGGTCTTTCTTTAGCTGGATATATTCCTGTTCATAATCACATTGGTATTGGTGGTTCTCTATTTTTTTTACGATTAATTGCTCAAGCAAATATTACTCCATCAGCAGATACTATTTCTAAATTAAATTTATCTACCGCAGGCAATCAAGCTCAATTTAATCAATTAACGCAAACATTTGAATCATTAGTTCAGACTCAAGATGGTTATTGGAATCAAACAGGAGTCAGTGATATTGATTTGTATATTAAAGGGTTTGATATTCAAGAGTATGTATATTGGTGTCGTAAAATTGACAAAAGTGCTGTTATTGGGCTTTTGATTCCAACTGGCGTGCAATCTTCAGCGAATTTTATTGGCTCAGTACCATTTGGGGGCAATGGTTTTTGGGGTTGGTATTTTAGTCCAAAAATCGAAATCGAATTAAAAGAAGATTGGAAAGCTGGATTTGAATGGCGTATCGAAAAAAGATTTGCACGTACTGTTCAGCATCGCATTTGTATTGCAAACGAAAGTAATTTATTTGCTCCTGTGCAAGGACCTTTATATATAAATCAAGGCGCAACAGCAGCATTTGTTCCTTATATTGCTTTAGAAAATATGAGAGAAGGTCTTGGCATTTCGTTTAAATATTCTTACATCGTTCATGAAATGGATAAGTTTACGGATATGCGCGAAGTCAAAGTTCCTGCTGCAAATTTTACCAATATGATGAAAAATAGTCGTTGGGCACAAGAGTACGCAACATTAGAATTATTGTATGATTTAAGTTTTAAGCATAATTGGTCGTACAAACCGTTATGTACTTTGACGTGGGATATTCCATTAAATGTGATGGGATCTCGTGGTGCAAGTAAAACGACACGTGTTGCTGTCGGATTAACAGTTGATTTTTAATATTTTTATAGAGAAGAATTTTTATGACAAAAACAATGTTTTCTAGGTTTTTACCTGCTAAAAAAATATTTAGTTTTTTTTCGAACGATATTGCAATCGATTTGGGAACAGCAAATACTTTAGTATATGTCAGAAATAAAGGTATCG
>CANCGK010000011.1 GCA_947377595.1 bacterium
GCATTATCTATACCAATTTTTAATAATGTTTTAATTGCTATGATATTATTCGAAATCGATAAAGCTTTGGCCAGGGTTAATTGACCTACAAATCGCTTCGTTGTATTTTGTGGCGCCCACACTTGATTCCCTTGCATAATTTCTAAAGGTTCATCAATTTGTGTATCTGTAAAACTTGCACCTTGTTCAAGAGCAACCGCATAAATAAATGGTTTAAAAATTGATCCCATTTGTCGCTTTGCCTGAATTGCACGATTAAATTTAGAACTTGCAAAATCATACCCGCCAATTAAAGCTTTAATTTCTCCTGTGGTCGTTGCTATCGAAATTAATCCTCCATCAATTTTATCTGATAAAGATTCTTTTAATTGAGTAATATGATTATGAAAACTATCTTGTGCTGCTTTTTGCACTTGAAAATTTAATGTTGTCTGAATTGTCAAACCACCAGAATATAACAGTTTTTTACCGACTTGCTCTTCTAAAAAAATTCTGATCATTTCTTTAAGATGTGGTGCAATTTGATCAACATCAGACTCTACAACACGTAAAGGCACTGATTGACTTGCAATACAAACATCTTCATCAATATAATTTCTTTTTTGCATACATCGCAAAACAATATTTCTTCGTTTTAAAATATGTTCAAGATGAACGATAGGAGAATAATAGGTCGGAGCACGAACCATACCTGCAAGCACTGCGCACTCATCGACCGATAAATCTTGAATATCTTTATTCCAAAAACGTTGTGCTGCCGCCTGCACACCATAAATTCCATGTCCAAAGTACACATGATTTAAATAAGTTTCTAAAATTTGGTGCTTCGTACATTGAAACTCAATAAGAAGAGCAAAAATCTGCTCTTTGACTTTACGTATAAATGTTTTTTTTGCATCAAAAAACAATAATCGTACTAATTGTTGCGTAATAGTACTTGCGCCTTGCGCTTTTTTACCAGAATAAATATTAACACATATCGATCGAATAATACCTCGAATTGAAATTCCATGATGCTGATAAAATGTATGGTCTTCTGTCGCTAAAAAAGCATGAATCAATGATTGAGGCATAACATGCAATGACACAAATTTACGTCGATCAAGTTGAAATCTACCCCATTCCTTACCCGTATCATCTAACAAAACTGAAGGTTGACCAGGATTATAATTTTCTAAAATCGAAAAATCTACGACTCTGCTATGCAAAACAAATACAAATGCACCTATTCCAGCAGCGGCACATAAAATAGCACTAAAAAATATTTTTTTTGCTACACTTTTAAAAAACAAATTTCACCATTAAAATTATGATTATTTATAGAAAGATATTAAAAAATTATGACACAACGTTCAATAAATACCATCTTTTTCATCATAGCTTCGTGCGGTTTATTTTTTATCGATATAGTTATATTTGCTTGTATGCAACAACATCAAATTGATCTATTATTGTGCTGCATTATCGCATTAAGTAGTCATGCATGGCAAAAAAGATTTTTAGCTGTACCTTTGCTCTTGCTGAGCATGTTATCATATCTTGATACCAATATTTTTGGCTGGGCATTACTGTACAGTATTCCAACAATCGTGCTTGCTGATTATTTTGATCAACATTTACACGTTAAATGGATTATTCCTTATCTTACGTTAACAGCAGGATTATTATTAAAATTATCACTTTATGCTTGCATGGGCCATGTAACTATATCATCAATATATGCAACACAAATACTTGTATATAATATGATATGCCTGATCATATTTTTAAAAATATATAAATATATAGCAAAAACGTAACTGCTCAGTAATTAAAAATACGACCTACGCTAACGCTTAGCAAGCATAGTGGCGGCGGCCATTAAACGCTTTTTATAAGTGCATTAAGCCCACCGGCTCATAAGTTCCCGGAGTTTTGTAAAAAACGTAGGGCAAATATCAATATAGGTAAGTGGTTAAGTAAAAACATATACATCACAAATAAAATAACTATCTACGCCGATTAATCCAATCAGTTTGCACGGTAAGAGAACCTCTTTGAACAGTTTGATTATGAAAAACTGATGGAAAACTTTCCGAAATATCAACTAAAAAAGTGAGTGGATTATGAACATCTTGAGAGACTCCAAGATAAGTCCCACAACGGCTTGCATCTTTAATATTTTTTACCGATCCGAAAAAATCTGTTTTTTTATTTGCTTCAACTCGGGTTGCTAAATAAATAAGATCAGTATCTTGTTTACCAGCTAGCTCTTGTTGAGTAATATGACGTAAAATAGGATATCCAGTCGGAACATCCTGTGCTTTATTTTTAACTATTCCATACAATACTTTATGCGATCCATCAGTTCGATACTCAACTCTTCTCCCTTGTTGATTACCTAATTGTTGGTCTTGATACAATAAAGTTCCATGAGTTATTAATCTATTTATCTGATTATTAAATTGATTTTCTGATACCATTTCATCAGGAAGAAATGTTTTACGCTTATTACTCCCTGCAGGAACTGCGCTGATAACTTGCGTATCTTTATTTTTTACAACATCACCATATTTTTCTTTCTTGTTCAAAAAATGAGTTGCTTGGATATGATTATTCATACAAGATACAAAAGAAAAGCAACCTATCATGCAATATGATAAAAATAATATAAACATAGATCAAACCCCAAAAAAAATAGTTCACATAGAAAAAAAACACATAAAGTTATTTGAAATAATATAATGTAATATTTTTGAACCATTAGCAAATAAGTTTTTACATATGATAACAAGTAACTATTCAGCTATAGTTTTTTGCCCTACATTTTCTACGAAAATTTCGGGGAGTTAAGAGGCCGGTGGGCCTAATACACTCTTTTTTGCATCGAAAAAGCGCTTAGTGGCCGCCGCCACCCACATTTCCGGAGATGAGCATAGCGACATCGTAGGCTTTTATCTTAAATTTTAATAGTGCTGAATAGTTACATGATAACAGTAGATATTTCATATCATGGATAAATCTACAATTTAATGCCATCAAATTAATTTTCGTGTTATACTAAAAATAAGTAGAGTAACCTAGGCAATCGCTGGCTAGAATATAGCTGGAGGAAAGTCCGGACTTTGAGCAAAAAGGTGCCTTACGAGAAAGTATTTTCAAGTAAGGAGGATGCAAATCCATGGAAAGTGCCACAGAAAATAACCGCCATACATGAAAATGTATGGTAAGGGTGAAAATGTGCGGTAAGAGCGCACAGGCAGCAATAGAGATATTGTTGCAGGGTAAACCCCACCTAAAGCAAGGCAAAGCATGAGACTGGTCCTTTGCTACCTATAGTCTCAGGGTATGCCGCATAGATAAATGGTTGCCACTGTTATACAACAGAACAGAATCCGGCTTATTGGTCACTCTACTACTCTCTATTATATTTCATATATAAACTTCATTTCACTTTATTCTCTCTATTTATTACACTCATTCTTATAAAGCATGATGTACTCTTAATTATTCTGGAATATCTATGAAACTGCTTGTACAAAAAATATATGAATTCGTGATTCAATTCACTTTTTTATTTCCATTTTTTGCATTTTGTATTGGATATGTATCATTACAATTTTTTATAACAGAACAACTGATTCAAACACCTGATTTGATAGGTAAAGATATATTACAAGCAACTAAATTATGCTCACAACTCAAATTAAATTTACGCATTATTGCTGAAAAAGAAATGTTTGATGCAGTACCAGGAACGATTGTTACACAAAATCCTTTGCAACAATCATACATAAAGTCCCACCAATCAATTTTTATCACAATCACAAAATTACCAGAGCCAATATTGGCACCTGTTATTACAAAAAAAAATATAGAAGATATAGAAAAAATATGTACAGAAAAAGGAATTAAATATCGAGCTTATTTTTTACCAAGCAACTTACCTTACGGTCAATGCTTTGCACAAATGCCCTATGAAAATGACCCTCTATTATCAAAAAAAATAAATGCTTATATTTCTTTAGGCAAAGAAAATTTATACCTTTTCCCTGATTTTAGTAATTTTGCATTACATGATGTTATTCATTGCTTACAAGAAAAAAATATACAATTTGATGTTTTCTATAAAGATCAAAAAATCTTAGCTCCTTATAAAAAAAACTATACAATTTCCTATCAAAAACCACTTGCAGGATCATTAATTACGCTTAATAATAAATTGTATGTTCAATTACAAGTCGTATAAATATTTAACGTCCTATATTTTTTTGTGCCAGAACAGCACTCAAGACAGATTGATGTAATTGTTCTGATGTGATATCTGGCCAAAATATATCCAAAAATCTAATTTCTGCATAAGCCGCTTGATATAATAAAAAATTACTTAATCGAGCAACTCCACCAGTACGAATAATCAGATCTGGATCTGGAATACCTTGAGTCCACAAACAATTTTCAAAATCTAATTGACTAACAACTTGACCATGTGCAATGCGCTCAGCTAATTGTTGTGCTGCTGCAAAAATTTCTTGTCGAGCTCCATAACCAAATAAAAAATTAACTTGCAATCTTTTACCCTGGCTCGTTGCAGCTTCAACTCGTCTACAAACCTGCTGAACAGATTCTGGAAACTGTGCTAAATCGCCGATAAATTTTATTTTAATATCCTGAAGAATAAATTCTGGTACATATTGTTCTGCTTGCTGCATAACCAAATCAAACAAATAAGAACGCTCTTGCTCACTTCTTTTAAAATTTTCCAAAGAAAAAGTATACAAAGAAAGATAGGCGATTTGATGTTGTAAACAAAATTGAATTGCAATATCAACAGCTTGAGCACCTGCTCGATGCCCATACCAAGATGGTTGCCCTTGAGCTTTTGCCCATCTGCGATTACCATCCATAACACAAGCTAAATGACGAATCATAGAACAACCTGTTGAGCATTGCATGATGATGCTATAGCTTTGAATATATGCACACAAGCAATCATTGCCGCTGCAATCAATAATCTTTCGATTGCTACAATAGGAATTAATGCGACCCATACACAGGCTGCAATATTGCCTTTATACAACCAAATAACTGAACCAACTGCATGCGCAATAAATGACGCTGATAACGCTCGAGAATATAAAGAATCTTGAGTATATCTATATAATAACATGGGGATAAACCAATACCAAGAATAGGAAAAGGCTTGACTGCCAACAGGATGCAAACAAAATAAAAGCATTGCCAAAATTGGTAATACTATAGAAGTCGAAAAATGACGTTTTTGCAAAGATAATGTTGCAAACATCAAAGGTAATTTATGTAATACAAAGAATAATAGTATTGTCTTACTACAAAGATATTTTGTGAAAATAAGCAAAATAACATAAACTAAAGAATATTGATACGCTAATGCTGGCGCAACAAATGTCATACAAGAAAACCATGCAAATTTTGATCCAATAATATAATTAAATGGTAAAAAAGCAAGAATCGTTGCAAAACAAAAAGAAATGATTGCAGTAATTTTTTTAGTTATCATTGAAAAATCAATCTATGGTAAAGTTATATTAATATAACTTATAGAATAACAGAAAATACGCTGAAAGGAAATTGATCATGAATTACAAAGCAATTATCTTTGATATGGATGGCACTATCATTTCTACAGAAATCATGTGGCAAAAAGCAACTCAAAAAATTTTAGCAAAATATGCAGATCATTTATCTCAAGACAAAAAAGATGAAATACATGCATACCTTAAGGGTCTTGCTATCTATGAAAGTTGCAAATATATTGCAAAACATTCTTTACAAGATGTTTCAGTCGATGAAATTAGAGCAGAAAAATCACGTATCGCTCATGAGCTATATGAAACTCACGGCCTAAGCTTTATTCCATTTTTTTCAGATTTTCATGCTCAAACACAACATCATGGACTAAAAACTGCAATTGCTACCAATGCAACACAGACAACGGTAGAAAAAACTTTACAATATTTACCTTTGCGTAATTTTTTTCAAGAACATATTTATAATATCGACATGGTCAACAAAGTCTGCAAACCAAATCCAGATATTTTTTTACATGCTGCTAAAAATATTGGCGTTGATCCAAAAGAATGCATTGTCATTGAAGACTCTGCTCATGGCATACAAGCTGCAAAAGCTGCAGGTATGTATTGTATCGCAATTAATACAGGAAACGATCGTCATGTACTCGGGCAAGCTGATGAAATAGTTGACTGCTATAAACAAATTAATTTAGAAAAATTACTCTACAATAATTAACTCAAAAGGATTTTTTTATCATGAAAACATCTCGCAATTTCATAATTGTTACATGTGCAATATCGATAGTATGCATAGCGTTAGGTTACTTTTTTGCTACACATCATCAATCAAAACAACAATTTGAAAGAAGATTTCAGGCTATTATTTTTGATATGGATGGAACGACGATTGATACTGATCATATGTGGAAATCTTCTAATGGTCCTATCTTAGACTCGCATGCTCCACACTTGACTCCAGATGAAAAAAAAGCCTTAGTTGATACCTTTGCACATTTAACAATTTATGAAGTGTGGAAGTTAGTTCATGAAAATTGTTCTTTAGAAATAACATTAGATGAATTAATAGATGAAAATATTAAACATTTACACAATGTTTATGAAAACAATACCATTTCATTCATTCCTCATTTTACAAGCTTTCACGAAAAAGCTGTAGCATTTGGTCTTAAAACTGCGATTGCAAGCAACTCACAACAAAAAACCGTTGATATTATCGTAAAATCAGTCCCATTAAACAAATATTTTGGACAACATATTTATAATGCTGATCATGTTAACAAGGTGTATAAACCTGCACCTGATGTATATCTTTACGCAGCACAGATGCTTGGAGTTCAACCTTGCAAATGCATTGCCATCGAAGATAGTGGATCTGGAGTAAAAGCTGCTAAAGCAGCTGGTATGTATTGTATTGGCATTAATACAGCACATAATAAAGCTGCTCTTGCAAAAGCTGATGAAATTGTTGACTGTTATACTCAAATTGATTTAGAAAAATTATTAAGTTTAGCTAATTAAGAGGTCGAATAAATAGGCCCTGTTAATCTCATTTTGTAAGGATATCCTCGTATGAGCATTACTCTTTTTTTGATTTTATTATTTTGTCTGACAACATTTTATTTTATTATCGGACTTTTAACGTCTCGAAAAGTTACCACAGTCGATGATTATTTTTTAGCAAATCGACAAGTTGGTATATTACCTTTAACTTTTACCTTAGTTGCAACACAACTGGGCAGTGGTTTATTATTAGGAACTGCAAGCAGAGCTTACAACATTGGTTTATGGGGAATTTTATATACACTTGGCATGAGTCTTGGTTTTTTAATTTTAGGTTTTGGATTTGCGGCACAACTGCAATCATTAAACATAAGCACAACAGCCGAAATTTTTGAATTGCGCTATCATTCATACAAACTCAAGCTCTTTGCTTCATTAGTTTCTATCATCAGTTTATGGGGTATTTTAGTAGCGCAAATTATCGCATCTCACCAATTATTTTTAAGCTGTGGGATTAATGACCCTCGATGGCTTATTTGCTTTTGGGCATTATTAATCGGATATACGATGCTGGGAGGATTACGATCAGTTATCATTATCGATACCCTGCAAGTTATTTTTATTTTAATTATTTTCACGGTCGTTTTTTATTACGCTTTACCAACAGATGGACTTGCTACAACTTTTTCTATTGCCAATTTAACAAAAATGCAAAATTACTATTTTGGTAAAAAATATGTTGTATCAGCTTTGTTACCTGTTGTATTTTCATCTGCATTATTTTCGTTAATAGAGCAAGATTTAGCTCAAAAATTCTTTGCTGCAAAAACGGCATGGACAGCTACCATAGCAGCTTTTTTAGCAAGTATTATTTTAACATTATTTGCTTGCATTCCTTTATATTTTGGAATTTTTGCAAAAATTAAAAATATTGCAATCCCTGCAGGAGTAAGCCCGTTACTACCATTTATCGAAAAAATAAGTAGCGAATTGGTCTATGCATTAATTGTGTGTGCATTAATTGCAGCAATTGCTTCAACAGCTGATTCATTACTTTGCGCAATTAGCTCACACATAGCACAAGATTTTTCAAAATTTTTACCGACCTCAAGAAAATTATTAGTCTCTAAACTCATAACATTTTTAACAGGTGCATGCGCATTATTGTTATCTTTTTATGTGTACGGAGATATTATTTCTGTTTTAGAACAAAGTTACAGATTTTCAATCAGTTGTCTTTTTGTGCCAACTATTATAGCTTATTTTACACCAAATGTACGTCAAGGTGCGGCATTAGTTGCTATTGTATGTGGTAGCGTAAGTTTTATTGGAGTCCAACTGTTTTTACCCCATTCTATCATGCAAGATCTCATTCCTTTAGCACTCTCTTTACTTGGCTACATTCTAGGCGCTATACTAGCAGAACAATAAAAATAACGAATTAAAAAATAAAATATTAAAAATTTATTTGCAAAGTAAAAGTAACAATCAAATGTACTTTGCTTTGCAAATAATATAAATATGTAAAGATGGTTCAATAAATTTAGATAAAAAAGGTATACCATGAAAAAATTAATGATTGCGCTATTGCTGTGTTACCATATATCAATCACAACAAAACCAATCGACGATACATGGATTACCGTCTTTGTTCATGGTTCATTTTCAGTAAAACCACATCTAACTGTTTCTAATGCTACCAATGTAATTTTTGATAGAATAGAAGATTCTGTGTACTATCGATCTATTGAAATCAATCGCAAAGATAAATTTTTCTTTAAAAATCAAGTCATGCTAGAGCTTGGTTTAAAAAAAATTGATCTACATAATCCAAACAAAGAACAAGCTGCTCGCATTATTGCTGCAACATATGAAAAAATTTCGCAATATGCTGGTAACGCTCCAAGCAATGAATATTATGCTTTTGGCTGGAGTGGGCTAGTCAGTCATAAATTGCGTTATCTTGAAGCTGGTATTTTATATCAACAATTACATGACTTAACAAAAACAATGAAAGCTCAAGGGAAAAACCCTAAAATTCGTTTAATTAGCTATAGTCATGGAGGCAATCTTTCTATTCAACTAGGAGCTGTTCATGTTACCAAAACCCCATCAGAACAAATTTCTATTGATGAATTGTATTTACACGGCACACCAATTCAAATCGAAACAGATTATTTAATTAATAGTCCTGTATTTAAAAAAATATACAATATCTATTCAAAAGCAGATAGTATCCAAAAAATGGATTTCTTTTCATTTAAACGCTTTTTCTCAAATCGTAAATTTACCAATAGACGCAACTTTAAATTACCCGACAAGTTAACTCAAATTCGTTTAAGTATTACCGATTATACACCAAAAGATATCACTTCAAATATTCCATTTCCTCGAGATGAAAAAAGTTTGCGCAAACATTTTAAAAAAGCAAGTTATGATCCAGGCCATTTTGAATTATGGTTTATGGGGTGGACAATATTATCCTATCGAAAGAATTTTCCATTCAATCCTTTACCTATCATTGATTTTTTACCAATTATTATAAAAGATCTTGATAATCATCCAAACCTTTCTCATGATATTATTGTTAAAATTTTGCCATACAAAGAAACTATAGAAATTTATAATGCTCAAAAATTTGTATATCATCCAGAATTAATTGTAGAAAAAGAATTTTTACCAAAAAGTCTTATGGAAGATCTGACAACATACGCCTTACGATATGAACCGGTTGATTATAACTTAGAAACATATAATCGAAAAATGTATGACGCAATTGCCATAGCTCAATATGAATATGATCAGTTAAATAAATTAAAATTACAAGAAGGCAAAAAAATTAAACACGAAAAATTTCAACAAAAAGAGATTGATTTAACTAAAAAAGTTGTCAATCTACAAAAAAGCAAAAAAAAGAATAAAAGCCTTTTTAATTTTACTGCATAACATCATCATATTATGACACATTACATACAACATCCAACACAATTATGGGTCAGTGATCAAGCGACGCTTGAAGCAAAAATGATTGCATACTTGCAAAAAAAATTATGTAGCAATCATGGATGCACGATATGCATAACATGCACACAAATCAGCAGCAAAGATCATCCATGGGTTATCTGGACTACTCCAGAACGATCCTATACGCTTGAACAAATCGATGAGATTATTGCGCAAAGTGCATTTCAACTCGATGATCACGAGCAACGTTTTTTTATTTTGCCTCAAGCAGAACGATTAACTGAACAATGTTCAAATAGATTATTAAAAACTATAGAAGAACCTTTTCCTGGTTATAATTTTTTCTTTTTAACATCAAGATCCCAAGCGCTACCAATCACTATTCAATCGCGTTGTGTCGTAACACGATTAAAAGCAACCACGAATTTTGAAATTTATAAAGAATTATTACAACCATTTTTATCTTTGCAATTTTCTCATCCCGTCAATTTTATTAAGCAATTAGAAAATTTAGACATAAAAGAACAAGAAACTAAAGAATTACTTGATGATTTATATGAACATTGGGCAGATAAATTAAAAGAAGCAATCAAAAATCAAGATCCTCATGCACATGTTATAGAAAAATTGATCATTATTTTACAAAATGCTCTCCACAATCCTCCTATGACAGGCGGTGCTAAAATTTTTTGGAAAAATTTATACATACATGCACATCATGGTACAAAGATTTAAAAAAATCATAACAAACTTATTATTTTTTTTAGAGCTTCAACTGCTCATTTCTGTTGTCATTACGCCTATTTTAATTGCATGGGGATTGCCAATCTCGACTATGTCTATTATAGGTAATTTATTATTTACACAATTTTTAACAGTATTTATTTGTATATCTGCCTTACTTTTCACATCAGACATATTTGGTATCTCAAATTATTGGATAGCACAAGCATTAGAATTAACGACTCAGACATGGCATTATTTTTTATCGTATGGATCGGCTCATTGGCTTATTGGATTTCCTTTCTGGATGCTGCCTATAACAATATTTTGCGCAATAATAGCTTGTAGTTTGTATTACATAAAAAATATATCTCAAAATTACCGCCTTACATTCCTGATCATGCTGTGTATGATAACACCTATTGCTCATATAATGTTTGAAAAAAAATCAATCCATACGATCGTCATGCAAGGAAATCAAGCAATGCATCTGATAAAAACACATAATATTATATATGCTTTTGATTGTGGTGCCCTCGGAGCTCGTCCATCAAGCCAATCATGGATTGAATACACATTAGCTCCAACACTCATCAATTCGATGGGAGCAACTCATATTGATACGCTTATCATCTGCAAGTCTAACTCTCGAACTCAAAGTGCAATTGATAATCTTGTACAACATATTCCTACAACGAAAATAATTCGACTAGATCAACAAATTCAACATAAATCAGATCATGAATCTATGATTAAATATCTCATCTATTGATTTTTCAATCAACAATTTTGTATTATTTCAGTAAGAAATATAAAGCAACTTTTAACAATGCAAGATTGTACTCATGAAAAAAAAACATACTATTTTATTTGCAAGCCTGATATGTATATCAATCATACAAACTATCAATGGTGCAGCTATTGCACAAAAACATGAATATGAAACATACCAAACTACAGATAGCACATGGTCAAAATTTATAGCATTTTTTTATGGAAAAAAAGCTACAAAAAAACCAATGAAACATACCCCGCAGGCAGCTATTCCTATAAAATCAACGATAAATTTATCGCGAGAACAGGCGATCGAAGAAATTCGTAAAGTTGTCTCCAATCTGTTTAATCCTCATGATGTTAATCATATTTCTCTTCATTTAAGTAAAATGAAAGAATTTGCAAAATTTTTAGATGAGGTTCAAGATAAAAAACTTATTGCAGCTGTACACTTTTTACTCATGAATCATCATAGATCAAGTATTACAGATACTGTTTTTTGGCTCAAAGCAATTAAAGAATTAGAACTTGATACCATTATGCCTATGACTGATGCAGTTGCGGCATTACCAAAAGCTGAAAAATTAAAATTACTCAATAAAAAAATGACGGTAGGTAACTAAAACAAAAGGCCAATCTTACGAAAGGCCTTTTTTATTTTAATCTTTATCATCCCAATCAAGCGATCCTGCTGTTTGATATTCCGTAACACGAGTTTCGAAAAAGTTTTTTTCTTTACTGAGATCTGTTGATTGCGACATCCATGGAAATGGATTTTCGACATGATACAAAGTTGGTAAATCAATACGTTCTAAACGTCGATCTGCAATATGTTGTACATACTCAACAAATTGACGACTTGTAATACCTAATAAACCATCTGGACATGCGTTCATAGCATAATCAATTTCAAGGTCAACTGCTTTTTTAATTAAACAAACAATCTCTGCCTGAAATTCATGTGTCCAAATTTCTGGATTTTCAGCTTTAATGGTATTAATTAAGTCACAACCAAATGCTAAATGCAAACTTTCATCACGCATGATATATTCAAATTGTTGCCCTATTCCAACCATTTTATTATGCCGTCTTAATGAAAGCATCATGGCAAATCCAGCATAAAAAAATATGCCTTCCATAATCACATAATAACCAATTAAATCATGCACAAATTGCTGCGTTGTTTTTATATCAACAATATCAAAGCTTGGATCAAGAATAGACTTCGTTAGATCAACAACAAACTCATCTTTAGCTTT
Source organism: bacterium (assembly GCA_947377595.1). Classification (GTDB taxonomy): domain Bacteria; phylum Babelota; class Babeliae; order Babelales; family Chromulinivoraceae; genus Chromulinivorax. The sequence goes on from CANCGK010000011.1 coordinate 12,773, forward strand.
AATCACGTCAACGTTTTCATACATGGTATATATTTCTTCAGGATTTAAACCTAAAGTATCACAGCAATAAATAAATGTATCAGTATGCACGGCCTCTTCAAAAGCTTGGCGCAAAATATATTGCCTGCATTCTGGATTTGTTACATGACGATATACCGTCAATACTAAATTATTTGCTGTCAATGATTCTGCTGTAGAAAAAAATCCTAAATTGAGCAAAATTAAATGTCGCTCTTGAGGTGTTAATGCAGTTGAAGACTTCCATTGCTCAACATCTCGCTGCATCGAAACTTCTTCTGGCGTCCAATTATTAGCAATACCACCTTTGTAATATTTTCTTGCCCACATGTAATGCATTGGCAAAATTTTATTAGGATCTGTTTTTGAATCTCTAATAATTCCCATATCTATCCTTTGTATTTTTCTAAAAATATCATTACTGACATGAATCACAGCTAGGATCTGTCAAACTACATGATTTTTTTGCTATTTCTTCTAATTCTGAAGTATGATCTTTTTGATCATTATTTTCTGGTGCAATCGTTGTAGTTTTTTCTTCTACAGGCTGCGCTTCTTCTTTATATTCACGCATTTGCGTAAAACCATATTTACGAGCATCAAGCGTTGATTTTTCAATCTGACTTGCTCCTAATGTTCGTAAGTAATAAAAAGTCTTTAAGCCCAATTGCCAGCCATACATATAAATATCATGCAATTTCTTACCAGATACACCCTGCATAAAAACATTATGCGACTGAGACTGATCAATCCATTTACCACGAGCAGCCGTCATGCGAACCATCCATAAAGGATCAATTTCAAATGCTGTTTTATACAAATTACGAATCTCTAATGGAATTTCTTCAATATGCATAATACTTCCATCGTAATATTTGATACGATCCCGCATCGATTCATTCCATAAATGTAATTGTTTTAAATCTGCCACTAAATAGCTATTTAAAACGGTAAATTCACCACTAGAATTTGATTTTGCATATAAATTTTTATAAATAGGCTCAATGCATGGATAACAACCAGAAATATTAGAAATCGTTGCGGTTGGTGCTATTGCCATAGTATTTGAATTTCTCATACCATACTTGGCAACATGATGACGAACTATGGACCAATCCATAGTTTCTTTACCAATCACTTCAATGGGCATACCCCGCTCTTGTGCAAGTAATCCAATGGTATCAATCGGGAAAATGTTTCTATCCCACTTAGAACCTTGAAACGTTGAGTAAGCTCCTCGTTCTTGTGCAAGTTGTGATGATGATAAAATAGCATAATAAGAAACCATCTCGAGCAATTTATCTGATATATCCATGGCTTGCTGGCTATCAAAAGGCATTTTTAACATAAATAAAACATCTTGCAAACCCATAACGCCTAATCCAACAGGTCTATGACGCTGATTGGCAACTTGACCTTCTATGGTTGGATAAAAATTAATATCAATAACATTATCAAGCATGCGCATAGTTGTTGCAATAGTTTGTGCTAATAACGATTCATTGATCTGTCCGTTTTCAATAAATTTTGCTAAATTTAATGAACCAATATTACACACGGCAGTTTCTTGCCTGCTCGTATTTAAAGTAATTTCTGTACATAAATTTGATGAATGAATAACCCCTACATGATCTTGTGGTGAACGAATATTGCATGCATCTTTAAATGTTGGCCATGGATGGCCTGTTTCAAAAAGACGAGTTAATAATTTACGCCATAACTCTTTTGCAGAAACTTTTTTAAAGAGCTGAATCTTTCCTTCATCAACCATTTTTTCATACCATGCATAACGCTCTTCAAAATGCTTGCCATAAATTTCATGTAAATCTGGTGTTTCTTCTGGAGAAAACAATGTCCATTGTCCATCAGATTGCACGCGCTTCATAAATAAATCAGGAATCCATGCTGCAGTATTCATATCATGTGTTCGACGTCGCTCGTCACCTGTATTTCTACGCAAATCTAAAAAATCTTCAAAATCATAATGCCAGCATTCAAGATAAGCACAAACAGCTCCACGACGGCTTCCACTACGATTAATCGCAGCAGTTGTACTATTTGCAACATTTAAAAAAGGAATAACACCTTGTGAGCATGTATTGATAGAAGATACCATAGCGCCAGTTGCTCGCAATGAAGTCCAATCATTTGCAACGCCACCAGACCATTTTGACATTTGAGCATTATCACCAATACTTTTAAAAATATGATGTAAATCATCATCAACAAAAGTCAAATAACAAGAACTTAATTGAGCTTTTTTATGCCCTGCATGCAATAATGTTGGGGTTGATGAAACAAAAAGCATTTGAGATAAAATAGTATAAAATTCAATGGCTTTTTGCTCTTTATCAACTTCATGAATTGCAAGTCCCATCGCAACGCGCATCCAAAAAGATTGAGCTAATTCAAAACGCACATGATCAATTTTTTGCAAATAACCAGACTGTAATGTTTTTAAACCTAAATAACCAAAAAGATTATCTCGCTCAACAACCAAATGATTTGCAAGATACTCAAGATCATAATCAGCAAGATATAACCCAAAAATATTATGGGCAATTCCTTTATGAATCCCTACAATAAACGCTTGTTTGTAATCATTTTCATAATCAGCTGGTTGATCGTATGAAATCTTACCAGTTACTTCATAAAAAATTGCATGATTTAATAATCGTGCAGCTATAAAACTATACGCTTGATCTAATTCAGAAAAAGGCACAATTGCAAGTACCAAAACATGATGAAATTCTGTCATGGTCATATAATTAAATAATCTATTACAAATCGCTGCAACCATTCTATCTAGATCAACATCATGCTCATATCCTGTAGCAACCTGCATAATAATTTTTTTAAGATCTGACTGACTCATTAATTTTTCTTGACAGCCAAGCTGTATACGAAAAAAATTATCTGATGAATTCATCTTATCACTTGCCATAGTTCACTCCTGCTCAGCAAAGCTAAAATTACATATTGAAAATTATCACTCTTCGATTTTTATTGATTTTTATATCAGATACGACAGAAAATCTTTTACAAATTAAAAAAAAGTCAAACTGAAAACATATGTAAACAGATGGTTTT
>CANCGK010000012.1 GCA_947377595.1 bacterium
GATAGTGCAGCAGATGACACAATGCTGATTGTACGAATAACATCAGATGGTTATATTGATACAACTTTTAATAGTCAAAGTATGACACCTGGTTTGGTGACCATAAAAGTTGGAAATCGTGCCGATGTATATAATGCCCGTATTGCAACAGATGCTTGTATTCAATCAAGTACAGGAAATATTATTCTTTCTGGGTATGAAGAACTTATAGCACATGACGCAATGCCTATGGTCATGCGTATTGTCGGTCAATCTGGAACAACTGAAATGAAAGCATCTACACAAATTGGTTTATATCCTGGCATGCTTGATACTTCATTTAGTAATAATGGTTCTATGCCTTTAGATAATTTAGTATCGACAGGTAATGCACAAGTTATTTATGCATATCGTTCTACCGATGTCAATCAAGGGAAAATTTTAGTAGGAATCGATACGGGATCTTCTATTAAAATAGCAAGAATGAATGCTTTAAGCATGTCGTTAGATAAATCTTTTGGGACAAAAGGTATCATGACTCTTACAGGAGTTACAGGGTTGAATCATATTTCTTTAGATGCAAAAAGTAATATTTTAATTGCAGGTGCATGTGCAGGACAAGGATGGCTGACAAGGCTTAATGCATCAGGATCAGTTGATGTCATTGCAAGCGTGCCAAAAAATATTGCAGCTATTAATCATGTCTATCAACAAAAATCTGGACGTTATATTGCCGCATGTAATGATACGAATGGCAATGGAGTGATTGTAGCATGGCAAGATAGTTTGACTGGATCAAATTCGAGTTTAATGATTGATTCAACTTTTAATCCACTAGGTACAAATCCTGGACAATGTATGATCAGTACGACTGGTGCATATAATCTAGCGATTAATTGCGATGATACGATTCTGGTAGCTTATGCAGCAAATACGATAAAAATTGCTCAAATTTTAGCAAATGGAATTGGCCTTGTTCCTACTTTTGGAAATCATGGGATTATTACAACGAATATTATTCCAAAAAATTCATCAGAAATTCGCCTGATGATTGACAGTAAATATAATATTATTCTTGTTTCTTCTGGATATACACAAAATCAAAATGGTCTATCAAGCGCTATGGTGCTTAATGTTGCGCGTTATACATCAACGGGTCAAGTTGATGTTGGTTTTAATGGCAATGGATCAACTCAAATTATTTCTCAAGTTGGATCTGCAGGTGTGACATTAGCTGATTGTATAGTGACTCATGAAGTTATGGGTAAAGATAAAATCATTGTACTTGGCTATAACAGTGGTGGTGCAAATGGCCCTATGTTTGCAGTCCGATTAGCGGGTAATGGGTCGCTGGATGCGACATGGAATCCTGCACCTCAAGCACCAGATGTTCCAGGAGTTTTAACTTACGCTGTCGATATGGCTGCAAGTATGACAAGTGGTTCGATAGGTATTGATGGAGCTATTTATTGTGTTGGTTCTACTGCAAATCATGTGCCGTTAGTTATGCGTATTGTTGGTGATAGTTATATTACGCAAACAGAACAACAACCCTTTGAAGTTGCTGCAGGGCAATTGGATACAACGATTGCATCTACAGGTGCATTAAATCTTAATGCAGTTTTAGGAGTAAATATTGGGACTCCAAGTAAATTGTATATCTACCCACAACAAGGATCATTGATTGCATCAAATTCCAATGGTTTTACCTATATTACGAAAAGAACAGCAGCTGGCAATTTAGATTTTTCTTTTAATGGTACGGGCATAGTAACTATTGGCAATGCTGCATTAGTGACTGATATGTATGTTGCAAATGGCATCAATGATGATGGATCAATCTATCTTGTAGGTATGAATAATGGAAATATTTGGGCTGCAAAAGTAACTCTTGCAGGTGCGGTTACAGTATTTGCTGTGCCAAATACCGTAGGAATGATTTCAGTTTGCGCAATTAGAAAAACAAGTAACGGTAGATTATTACTTGCAGGTCAAACAAATTCATCAGGAGTGATTGTTGCCTATACAAGCAATGGGGCATCTTTAGATACCTCATTTGCAGTTGGCCTTGGTTATTATGCAACAGGTGTGCCTACAAATCTAAATAATTTAGAAATAGATCAATATGATAGAATATACGTTGCTTATAAAAACAGTATCGATACGAGTGTTAAAATTGTAAGGATTGCAGCAAATGGTTCTAGTCTTGATACAACTTTTACTCCAGGTATTATAACGCCAACATTTGGATTATCAGCATCACAAATTAAATTAAATCTTGATATCGCAAATCAACAAGTTGTCGTTGCCGTTCAAGATGGTATTGGATCAGGAAATATACTCAAAGTTGCTCGATTTAATCTAAAAAATGGAATACCAACAGGATCTGTTGCAACGATATCAATACCATCAAATGTTTTACAATTATCTCATGTATGTCTTGATACTTTACAAAATATCTATGTTATTGGTTATAATTCAACAAATAATTATAGTTTAGTTGCTCGTATTAACTCATTAAATAGTTCATTTATTGGCCTTGATGCAACATATGGAATGGCAGGTATTGCACATGTTTCGGCTATGCCATTAACGTCAGTGATTGCTGGTGCGCTCGATCAAGATCGTAGAATATATTTATTAGGCTGCAATAATACTTATAATGCATATATGGCAAGACTTTTTGGTGATATGTATGTACAACAAGTATGTACGATGAGCAATAAAGCAATTTCTGGTGCTATTGATTTAACTCTTGATCCAAATGATATAGCTGTTGATGGTGGAATTTCATTATCTGGTCTAACTAATTGGTCTATACTTGCAGGTTATGTAGGTAAAGCGATTCAATCAAATAGTGATGGATCATCGTATATTGCTTTTGGTAATGGAGTAAACGTTATCATTGGTAAAGTAACTGCTGATATGACTCCAGTCAATTCGTTTGGATTCAATGGTTTGACTGCAGTACAATCAATGAGTAATGTTAGCAGCTTGATAGTTGACTCTAGAGGAAGAGTGGTAGTTGTAGGAACGCAAAATGGTTCTCAAAAAATTGTGCGATTTGCGAGTAATGGAACTGTTGATGTTATTTTTGCAAATGCTGTTGTCTCAACCAGTGGAACAGCAATTGGAGAACAAACTTCCGGACGTGTCATTGTTAGTGGTCAAATTGGGTCATTAGGTGCACTGTATGCTTATCAAAATTCTGGTGCAACTTTTGATACATCATTCGGCTTGGCATCATCTCAAGGTTATTATACAACGGGTGTTAATACTCAAATTGATGATTTTGTCATAGATAATAATGATAATATTTATTTTGTTTATCGTAATAATGCAAAACATGTATGTCTTGGTAAGTTAATGGCAAATGGTTCTGGATTGGTATCATCTTTTCATAATGGAGTGATTATCGATACGGGTATAATTGCAGCAGTAGCACAACCTGCGCATATTGCTATTAATAATATGGGTAATATTTTAATTGCAGCAACAACATTGTCGAGCGTTCAAACATGTTTATATAATGGAGCAACTGGAGCTATTATTTCATCACCTCAAGTTATTATAGGAACAGGCTCACCTGTGGTAACAAAAGTTGTAGGAGTCGGATCTGATTTTATTGGCAGTGCTTATACTGTTAATAATACGATGATAGCATATAAAATTTCGGGTTTAACAGGTTCGCTTGATACTAATTTTGGGTTGCTTTTTAATGGCTTAAGTTATTGTGATCCAAATAATGCATTAGCTGTTTACGCAATGGCTGTACAACAAGATGGCAAGATTGTTATGGTTGGAACTCAGGGAATAGCTCCTGTTTTATTACGATTATATGGTTGTCCTTATCTGCCGCAGTATGCTCAAATGCCAGGCAGATATCCTGCTGGAGGACTTGATATAACATTAAATCCATCGATGTCTGGAGTTTTTTCTCTCAATGGATCTGTATTTTCTGGTTATATAATCAAGCGTTTATATATTTATCCAAATGGAAGTATCTTATTAGCCTGTGATAATGGAAGTAATTCGATGCTTATCAGAGTATTAAAAGATTTTAGCTTAGATACAAGCAATTTTAACGCTCCTTATGGATATAGTATGATATCTGGTCAATCGCAGGTTGATGGATTGAGTGTTAATCAAAATGGGTCAATTTTTGTGGTTGGTAGTTCTGGTAATGGTTGGATGGCAGGATACAATCAAAATGGAGCAAGTTTATCTGGCTGGTTGAATCCAATTGTTCAATCGCAAGGCGCTTTTCAAATTGCTCAGCAAAGTTCTAGTCGATTAATTGTTGCAGGCAGTGGGTCATTGTCTGGATATACTTTAAATGGTTCTTTAGATAGTCAATTTGCAGGTGGAACTGGTATTGTTACTCTTAATAATATAAATCCAGTAGCAACTATGTTTATTAATAATTTAGATCAAATTTTTATAGCATCTGTCAATTCTGGATCGAGTGTCTTGCAGTCCATGAGTGCAGATGGAGGAATTATAACATCTTTAAATTCTGGGACGCCAATTTCTGGTATTACAGGAAATCAACTGAAAATTGCGCAAGATGTTAATGGTAACATTATTCTTGCCGCTGCTACAACAACAGGATTTACGATTCGTCGTTATACAAGTTCTGGTAACAATAGTAGTGTTAATCCTATTATTATTTCTGCAGGAACAGCAGGTACATCTCGTTTAGCAAACATGTATACGACGTCGGATGGTAAAATTGTACTTGTTGGTTACGAAACAATGACGGGTAATATTATTGTAGCACGAATTAATCAAGATTTTACATGTGATAGTTTATTTAATGCAGGAGCTCCAGCTTGTATCAATATTGCTGGTATGAATCTTGTATATGATGCGTCGATTGATATTGATGGACGTATCATTATTGCAGGTGCAAATAATCTCAATCAAATGCCATCATTCATTCGTGTCTATGGCGATGATTATGTAGCATCGACATTGCAAGCTCCAAGTTTAGGAGTGCCAGGAGTTTTAGATATGACATTTGGACTAGCGGGATCTATGACAATTTCTGCATTAGGTTCAGGAGCTTTAAATTTAACGAAAGCACAAGCAATAGTTCCATTGCCTGATGGAGGTAACTATGTTGCCCTTAATAATGGAACAAGTTCTAGCCAATTAATTTATATGACTGCTGAAAATAAATTAAATAGTTCTTTTGGTATTGCAGGTTTTGCAACTCCTACAGTTGATGGTGTTAACTTTATGACAACAAATGGAGCAGGTAATATGATGCTTGTCGGTACATCTGCTCAAGGGTATGGATGGTTAAGTCGTTATTGTCATGATAATTCTGGTCAATTAGATACAAATTTTAATGGCACAGGAACTGTTTTATTTGGGCAAGGCACAACGGCTCGAATGGTTGCAGAACAAACATTAGCCCGTATTATTGTTGTAGGTCAAGATTCATATGGAAATGGTGTTATACAAGCATTAACTAACCTTGGAGTTGTTGACGAAACATTTAATGCCAATGGTACTCCAGGATTTTATAATACAGGCATAACAACAGAAATATATGCTATGGCGATTGATCAATTTGATAGAATTATTTGCGCTTATAAAAATGGATCAGCTATAGATATCGTTCGATTACATGCCCATGGCGTTGTTGATAAATCTTTTGGAGTTGCGGGTATTATATCGGGAGCGATTGTATATGCAGATAGTGTAGCTCAAGTAAAATTAGTGATGAATGCGGCAGGAAATATTGTTGTTGCAGCTCATACCACACTTAATAATATCGAACGTATTTCGATAAAAGCATATGATAATTTATCTGCAGCATCAGGCAATGGTTCACTGGTGAACACTCAATATGATATGACAGGATTAAAAAATCCAGTCTTACAACAATTAATAGCAACTCAAGATGGTAAAATTATTGTTCTTGGCAACCAATCTGGCACAAATCCGATGTGGGTAGCTCGATTGAATGCTGCTTCATATGGTCAAATGATATTGGATACAACATTTAATGCTTCTGGTTTAATCGAAGGAATCTGTACTTATGCTGGTTCTGGTGTGACAAATCATATCTATAATTCATTAGCTGTGCATAATGATGGACGAATGGTTATTGTCGGAAATGAAGATTATAATCCAACTATGATTCGTATCTACAATACTGCCTACATTTCATCAAATATACAGGCTCCAAATGCAAAGCCAGTTGGAACCAATGATCTGACTTTAGGTTGGACAGGTAATACTGGTGTTACATTCTTTGCAACACCATCGGGCAATGGAGCTGTTCCTCAAATTGCAAAAGCTATTTCTTTACAAGATGATAATAATATTTTAGTTGCACTCGATGGACAAGTATCAGGATCAAATGATAATTATATGTTCTTGAATATGTTTGATGTCAGTGGTTTGCCAAATCAAAATTTTGGCACAGCTGGTAAAATCATGGTTCCTCATAATTATCAAAATGAATACATTAATGATATGTATAGTTTTACAACAGCAACAGGAATTAATAAGGCCTTGTTGGTTGGGTACGGAATTAATCCTACACTTAATGCATCAGGATCACTGATCATGCAATATAATACATCATCGCAATCTATTGATAGTAGTTTTGGAGGATTCAATGGAAATCCTGCGGGAATTGTTTTTGGTGATGCATTATCATGTAATAGTTTGGCTAGACAATCTATGGGAAGAATTATTGTTGCAGGATCTGGATTAGATGGACACGATATTTTACTTGGTTATACGCCTACAGGATTGTTAGATGATAGTTTTGGATCTGGAGGATGTTTAACTCGTGGTACAAATCCTTTATATGCACATGTTATAGATGAAAATAACTGTATTGTTATTGCATACAATGATGGAAATAATAATGTTGCAGTTGCAAGAATTTTAGCAAATGGATCTGGTCTTGATACCTCATTTGGTAGCAATGGATTAGTCAGTGCAATGATTTCTGGAGTCAATGGCAATAACAGTATGCGCATAGGTTTGGATAGTCAGAGTAATATTATTGTCGCAGCTGTGAATAATGCTGGAACAAATTGTGTTGTGTATAGATATAGACCAGATGGAACGTTGCAAACATCTTTGACTTTATTGAGTCATGATTTAGGAACTCTTACAAGCTTTACTTTATCAAAATTATTGATCGATGTTCATGGTAAAATTATTATTGTTGGTAATGATACTAATAATAGTCAAAATAAAGTCATTATTGCGCGTACTGCAATAGATTTATCAGGTCTTGATGTTACATTTAACCAAGGTCAAACTCCTGGCTACATAGCATATACTGTTGGTACAAGCTTGCATCAATCTGTTCAAGATGGATTAATACATCCAGATGGACGTATATTACTTGTAGGTGCTCAAGGTTAAAGATAGTTGATTTTTATATAAATTCATTTTATTGTCTGAGGAAGAGAGTGATCACACCTCTTCCTCTTTTAATTAATATGTGTTGTGATTATGTAAAAATTTAGTTCATGAACTTTAAATATTTTTTTGTATTATTGAGTTTTCTATACATTTTTACTTATACAACCATGATATCTTCATCATCAATTTTTACTCGATTTTATGGAGATTCTTTTATAGGTCAAGCTGCTCAAATGCCAGAATTTTCAGAGACTCAATACAATCAATATAATATCAATCTTGCTCTTAAACATGCAACACAAAATAATTTTGCAGTGCTAGAACCTTGTTATGGTATCAGTAGGGGATTTTTAGAACAAAAAGTAAGATGTATAAAAAAAAATATACAAGGCAATTTAATTTTTGGTATGGATGGAAAAACTGATACAAATGATCATAGCAACATGATCCTTGGTTGTATAACATCACAAGGCATGTTTGTTCAAGATTTTGGATCTAGTGGTTTTGTATTGCTTCCTTGTTATCAATCAGAAGAATATATATCTGATATCATCCAAGATGTAAGCGGTCGATATATTGTTGCCGGCTATGGTAGCACAGGTTCTATCTTGCGATGTTATGAAAGTTTTGGTGATGAGTTATGGATTGCAGATAATGGTTTTATAGGTAGCAAAGTTGTGACATTAGGATTGCAAGATACAAGGCGAGTATTAGTTGGTCATCAAATTACTCCTTATCGAGCGCAGTTAGCGGCATATAATTTAGATGATGGATCTGTTGATGTCACTTTTAATAGCAATTCACATACTCCTGGAGGTATTGATGCAGCAGATTTTGGATTGCATCTAGGAATATTACATAATGTGATCATTCTTCAAGATAAAATTGTTATATTGTATACAAATTATGTAACTGGTTGTGTTGATATTGCTTTTCTTGATTCTTGTGGATCAGGATTAATTACTCCTGCAGATGCTCATTTGGATTGTCATAGTATTATAACAGATGTTTTTTCAGGTGTAGGCCATTTGTCTTATGTTTATTCTGTTATAGATCATGCATTATCAACAATGATAATTGCGGCTCAATCTGGCCAGAGAATATACTGTGTCAAATATACTATCAATTCCTCTGATATTTCTTGTGTTTTTAAATCTACTATGAGTTTGAATACTGATACAATTGTTATCAAAAAAATGGAATATTTGCCAGATGGTTCCATGATGTTATGTGGCTATAATCAAAGTTCTTTTCAGCCTATTATTTTTAAAATACAATCCAATGGCCGAATTGATAATAGTTTCATTTTAAGTAATCAAAAATTTTTTTTAGCTGATCCAGGAATTCTTACGAATCAATCTGAACATTGTATAAATTTTTATTTTGATACTATATCTGAAGAAATTATAATTGCAGGCTGTAAGCAGGTATATGATAACTATATTCTTCCTTTGATTATGCCATTGCCATATAATCACGTTCAAACAGATACTATTAATCCTATTACTCCAGAATATTTAGATACGACAGTTTCAGATGATTCTTTGAGTTTTTTGCATGTGACATCTATGCAAGATTGGCAATTAATTGCCGATTATATAATTTATGCTGTGCAGTCTAATAAAGATGATAGCTTGTATGTTGTTTTTACGAATGGAGCTGAGATTGTTATCGGATTATTAGATAGTTCTTTGCAACCAATCATAACATATGGAGAGAAAGGTTTATCTTCTTTTGAATCGATGGATTCTATTGAAAGTGTTATGGTTGATCAGCAAAATAGAGTAACTATTGCGGGCAAAGATAGAAAAATCGATAAAATAGTTCGATATGATAAATATGGACAGGTTGAAAAAATTATTATGCCAAGCGTAGCTCAAGACGTCGTAGTTCTTGCAGAACAACAATCAGGAACGATTGTTGGATCGGCTTTATTGCAAAAGCAAAATATTATGTATGGTTATCAAAATACAGGCGATACTCTTGTTTCATCTTTTGGATTAGCATGTCATGATGGTTATTTTGAAACTTCTTGTAATGGTGCGATAAAAGATCTTGTCATTGATCAACAAGATGCAATATATGGGATTTGGCAAGATCATCAACAGTGCATATATTTAGGAAAAATTATGCCAAATGGATCAAGGTTTGTATCTGATTTTAATTATGGAAAACCTGTAAAAACTGATATCATAGCGCAAGGAAAAATGCATGTTGCTATTAATCAAGATCAAAATATTCTTGTTGCTGCTCAAACTGATCAAGGAGTCTCATTCTGCCTTTATGATGGTTTAAGCGGTCAACCATTAGCTGCGATTCAATCATTATTTTTTATAGATCATTGTGCTTTAGAAAAAATAGTGGCAACTGGTTCAGATTTTATAGGAATGATCGTTACATCTGATACAACTTTGTTATGTAGATTGTTCGGCCAAACAGGATTGTTAGATCCATCTATTATAGATGTTGCATCAAAAATAGAATTTTCTTTATCAGATGCTGCATGTCATTTTAACAATGTAACCTTGCAATCAGATGGAAAAATTATTCTATCAGGTAGTTGTAATCAAGCACCATTTTTGATGAAATTGTATGGATATTCAAGTTATGGAGAATATTATAAATTTCCGGGTAGAGCCTGCGCAGGAAAAGTTGATACGACATTATTATATTCTAGTCAGATAAAATCATCGATTGTAGATGGTTCTGGTGGTACCTTTAATTTTAATAGTTTATCGCAAGGGGTATTTAATCTTGATGGTTATGCTATCAAACGATTATATAAGTATGCGAATGGTACCATGTTATATTGTGCTGATAATGGCATAAATAGTATGATATTTCGTTTGTTAAGTAATATGTCGCTCGATACCTTAGCTGATGGAGGCAGTGGTTTTAATGAATCACAAACTCCAGGATATATAATCTTACCTGGTTGTTGTCATGTGACAAGTTTATATGTTAATGAGCAAGGTATTATTTTTGTAGCAGGAGGATCTACTCAAAATTGGGCTGCTATTTTTAATCATGATGGAACAACGTTATCAACATGGTCAATGCCTATGGATAATGGATCGCAAGAAATTTATCAAGTTGGGCAACAAAGTTTTGGTCGATATATTGTAGCAGGGCAAAATGCATCGCAAGGAGTTGTATATGGTTATACGCCATCTGGTTTATTAGATCAAAATTTTGGAGTCAATGGAGTTTATTCAACAGGTATCAATGCGCCGATTTCAGATTTTTTCATTGATAAATTTGATGCTTTGACTGTTGTTTATGCTTTGAATGGATCTTGCGTTATTCAAAAAATAAGTCCTCAAGCTTTAGATTTTACAACCTTAGATAATGGAACTGCGATTGATAATATTATTGATAATCAGATTAAAATTGTTCAAGATGTAGCGGGCAATATGATTATCGCTGCTATTACTGATGCTGGTTTTGTTCTTAAAAAATATGATGACAATGGCAATGATTTATCAGTTCAGCCTATCATTATCAATGGATTAGATAGTTCACCATGTTCTTTTGGTAAATTATATGTAACGACCGATAATAAAATAGGTTTAGTTGGTTATCAAATTGAAGCAGGTATTATTATTTTGTCTCGCTTAGATGAAAATTTTAATCTTGATGTAACATTTAATTCTGGGTCTGTATTACTTATTGAAAATAGCCCGATGAATATGGTGTACGATGCAACCGTATATCTTGATAGTAGAATTATGATTGTTGGTGGAAGTTCTCTTACCCCAAATCCCTATTTGTTACGTATTTTTGGTGATGCGTATGTTGATCTTGTAGCTCAAAGCCCTTTGCAAGCAATTGCATGTACAAATGATTATACATTAACTCAATCAACCTCTACAGGAATATCATGCTATAGCATGGATGCAGGTCCTGCTCAAGGGCAACAAGCTCGAGCTGTAGCATTACAAGGTTCTGATATTTTCATAGCTCTTGATGGACAGTCAACGGCCAATAATGAACATAGAATTTTTTTACAAAAAATGACCCAGCAAGGAACTATGGCACATGATTTTGGCGTTCAAGGCAAAGTTGAATATCCTCATCTTTATCAACATGAATATGTTCAAGATATGTTACTGTATCAAGATAACAATAATATCTATAAAGCTTTGTTAGCAGGATATGTTGTTCATAATGTTTTAGATATAAAAAATTCATTATTAACTCAATATGATCTAACTCATCAATCATTAGATGAAGATTTTGGGGGATTTTCGGGAGATTTTCCAGGGTATGCTTTTGGACATATACAAGCTTTTTTTCATGTAACAAGACAATCATGTGGGAGAATTATTGCAAGTGGTATTGATCAGTCTGGTCATGGTGTTATTGTCGGTTTTACATCTCAAGGTCGTATCGATAAAAGTTTTGGATACTATGGTTATGTATATCTTTTAACGACAGGTATTTGTAAACACTTTGTCGACGATCAAAATCGCATTGTTATAGGTTATTATGACTCTGATGGGCACATTATTCTTACTCGCATGATGCAAGATGGAAAAAGTTATGATTCTAGCTTTAATCAGGCGGGAGCTATTATCGTATCAAATATGCTTGTTGAGCAAGGATTGCATGGAGATTTTAGCTTAGCTTGTGATGCACAGCATAATATTGTAGTTGCGGCAGTGGTAAATTTTGGCATAGATATTCAGATAGATCGTTATACATCGCAAGGAATTTTTGATTGTTCTTATACTATCACATCAGCAATGCTCGGTGGCACAGTTGATCTGACGTTAAATAAAATTTTAGTTGATATGCAAGGCTATGTAACTATAGTTGCATACGATACACAAGTCGCAAGTAATATAGTTGTCCCTCGATTATTACCAGATTTTTCTGGATTAGATGTAACTGCAAATGCTACAAATACCCCAGGTTTTTTAAAATATGTCATAACGCAAGATACTCAGCATGTTGTCAATGATGCTATTATTTCTGACGATGGCCGTATGATTCTTGTTGGTAGTCAATCATAAATGAGTAATGTTCATGTTTTTTAAAATTAAATCAGCGACATCAGCTAATCCGTTTCCATGCCAATTACGCGCATGCTGGAAGTGATTTTGATTGTCTGTCAGCATGTAAAAAGGTACAGGGTTTTTCGTATGGCTTGTGCATGATTGATTCGTATGTTCATCAAACATCATTTCTGCATTGCCATGATCTGCAGTAATGTAGATTGTTCCACCTTGTTCGATAACAACTTTTTGATACAGTTGTGCAAGTTGTGTATCTAAAAATTCTATAGCCTGTATCGTTGCATCTAAATTGCCAGAGTGTCCTACCATATCAGCATTGGCATAGTTTATCAGATAAAAATCTTTGGGATTATGTTCTAAAGATTCTAAAACAGTTTGCGTAATTTCTTGAGCTTTCATACGTGGATCATGTAATGGTAAAATCGAAGAAGAAGGAATTAAAATTCGTTCTTCTCTTGGCCATACAATATCACGATGTCCATTAAAAAAATAAGTGACGTGAGCATATTTTTCTGTTTCTGCAATGGTGTATATAGTTTTATTATGATTGGATAAAATTTCGAGCAATGTTTGATCTGCAATAACTTCTTCAATCAAAGGAGTTGTTTTTAAAGATTCATGATACATAACTGGCGTGATGCAGAACGCAAGATCTAAAGTTAATAATTTTTCAGTTAATTGAATTGCTCTATCCGGTCTAAAATTAAAAAAAATAACTCCATCTCCAGGCTGTATGACATGATCTTGTATGCATGCTGTTGGTTTGATAAATTCATCAGTGATATTATGAGTGTAACTTTGGGTGATAGCATCAGTATAATGTAACCATGATGCTTGAGGTTCTGTTAAAATAGTAAAACTTGCTTGCGTGCGATCATCATTTTTATTTCTGTCCATGGCGTAATATCTTCCATGAATGGATGCAATTTTTCCAAATTTATAATGATCTAAATCTTGTTGTAAAATAGTTAGATATTGCAGAGCACTTGCTGGTGGACTGTCTCTTCCATCTAAAAAAGCATGTACTTTTAGATGAGATATTTTGTGGTGTGCGCAAGCTGCAATGAATGCTCGTGCATGCTCTATATTGCTATGGATATTGCCATCAGAAGCCATTCCCAGAAGGTGTAGCCGTTTTGTAGGGTTGAATTTTTTTAAAAGATCTGTTAGAGTTTGATTCTCATGGAGAATATCTAAGTGTAGATTTTGATTCAAACGAGCTGATGTTTGTTCTATAATTTTACCCGCTCCTAAGGTGAAATGTCCAACTTGAGAATTGCCACAATAACCTTTTTGCAAACCTACAAAAATACCAGCTGCTTGTAATGTTGTATAAAAATATTGATGTTGCCACATGTTAAGATAAGGTGTATGAGCTTGAAAAAAAGCATTATATTTTTCTTGTAAAGATATTCCAAGTCCATCGAGAATGATTAATATTGTTGGCTTTATGTAAGACATAATGCTCCTTGATTGAAAATGACATACATAGATGTAAAAAATCTTATAAAATCATCATGCTGTTTAGATAAATTGCATGAATCTTTGTTTCATTGAAATTAATTTCGTAGGTTGAGTATAGTTTAAGTGTATATTGATTTTGAAATTTAATAAAAAGGAAATTATATGTTTAAAAATTTTAAAGTGACCATTGTTGCATCTTGTCTTTTTATGGCAAGTCTGCAAGCAAGTTTACAAGTAGCTATTTCGATTCAAGATTTTTGTCCAGGAAATTCTTTAGTTTTAATTGGTAAAGATGGAGATGGTTATGAGCGTATTGCCGGATGTGTTTCTTTAATTGATGGCAAAACAAAGTTTTCTCATGATGAAATATCTCAAAGTTTACAAAAATTATCTGTTATTTCAGAGCAAGAACAAAGCCAATCAGCGATTATTACCCATACACAAGAAAGCTTTGTAGAGCATAGTCAACAAGATGCTTTTATCTATTTATATTTTGATGTTGATCGTGATAGTATTGTGCGTGTATTAGTTATTAAAAATAATTTATTAGCTGATAATCCTTATGATGTGCTTAAATTTTCTACAGTTTCTATGTTGCAAGATGAAGATGAAGAAGATTTTTTTGGTGATAATGAATTTTCGTGCGATGAATTTTCGCATTTAAATTTACAAGATATCCAAAATACTCAGTCTACACCTTTATCAACCTATGATACCGTTGTGTTAAGCATGTATGCTTTATGGGCAGTTCAATCAACAAAAGCAAAGCAAGCATATAAACATCTTACTCAATGGTTACATGATTAATCTTATGAATAAAAAAATATCCACATCAGCTTGTCATCAATTTGCTTTTTATTATGCAGATTTAAGTTCCATCATTTCGCAAGATATTGATATTACGTTAGTCAGCGATGATTTGTATCATCGATTTAAGCACGTTGTGCGCTTACAACAAGATGATACATGTATTATTTTTAATCAATATGAACGCATTACGTTTATGTTCTCGCATCTTGCAGGTAAAAATAAAATTGTTGGTACCTGGCAAAATCGTCAAATTAATCAAAAAATAAGTCCAGATATTACCTTTATCTTGCCATTACTTAAAATCGATGCTTTATCAGATGCAATTTATTCTCTTGCCGAAGTTGGTATAACCACTATTCAGCTTGTCAGCACGGCAAAAACTCAAACTCCATATTCGGAAAAACTTTTTGATAAATTACAACGCGTTGCCATTGCAGCTGCCGAACAATCAAAAATGTACGCTTTTCCTACGATTCTTCCACCGGTAAAATTAGATGCATGGTTGTCACAATCGCACCAAGGTTTAAAATTTCATTTTGATGTCACCGGAGTTTCATTTGCATCATGGTACAAACCAGTTCAAGCAGACCAGCAGTATTATCTATTGGTTGGTCCAGAAGGCGATTTGACCGATGATGAAAAATCGCAAGTTAAAACAGCCGGCTTTCAAGCATGTTTATTAACATCAACAGTTCTGCGATCAATTCGTTCTATTAGTTTAATTTCTGGATTATTTCGTTTATAAAAATTTGTTTGTCAGAAAATAAAGATAGTCAATTGGATGAAAATTTTGATAAAATTTTTATGACTTCATTCTGTTTTGATGTCTAGTTAAAATTGTTAAAAATCAGTATATAAAGTAAGGAACTATTATGACAAAATACCTAAGTCCGCGTACTGATATTTCGTTTAAAAGGCTCTTTGCAAATGAACATAATACAAATTTGACGATAGATTTTTTAAATTCGATTTTAAATTTATCAGGGCCACGAGCAATTGATAAAATTGTTTTACGACAGACAGTTAATTTGCCAGATAGAGCGCAAGGTAAAGAAATTATTTTTGATGTCTATTG
>CANCGK010000013.1 GCA_947377595.1 bacterium
TTGAGCGCTTGTTGTTGAGACATTTTTTCTTGGATAATTGCTTTTAATGCATCAGCAGGATTGATCTTGATATTTTGATCGCGTGTATTTTCTTGATATTCAGCCTTGTCTTGATGATCAATATCTTGTGCAGGTAATGTTGGTGTTTGTATCAGATCTGGGGCTGTTGGTGTGGTAATTGATTGAATTTTCATATCAAGCTGAGCATCTTGAGGAATATCAACCTGCCCATTATGATCCTGGTCTTGGTGATGCGTTTGATTGTGTATGCTTTTTTTATAATGTTCACTTAATGCAGGTTCTGGAATATCAATTTGAGCCTCTTTTGTTGCAGCTGGTTCTGTTTGTATGCCAATTTGCCCACCTTGAATGCGGGTTGCAAGTTTAAAATCAGGTTGAGGTGGAATGATTGGATCTGGTTGATCTTGCATAAAAATTACCTGCGCTTCATTGGAATGGATGCTGGCAGGGTCAGGATCTTTGCAAGGACTATGAGCAGATTTGGTCGAAAGCATAATAATCACCATGAGTAAATGTAATAATATCGAAATATATAGCCATAAAATAAAATATTTGTTGTCTTTGATTTCGTTTTCCATACGCTCCTTTGTATGAAAACGAGTATGATATTTTTCTTAAAAAATTCATAGAGTTTTATCAAATTTTTTTATTTTTTCTAGAGCAAAGAAGCCTTTGCGTTTTGTTATCATCCAAGAATCATGTATCACGTGCGTTGTTTTGCTACTTTTTTCTAAAAACCTCACAATTTCCTTGAACAAATTTTGGCTTGGAGTAAAGCGGATCTGTTCTTTGATTATCAGATTGAGAAGTATGCGTTGTTGTATGATCGTGTGTAATGATAAAAATAATGCAACATCAATGCCAAGTTGTGTCTGGTTGGTATTGATAATCTCTTGAACATGTTGTTCTAAAAAATCATCGACAAGTGCAAGATGATCCATGGCGCATGTTAATTTTTGATCAAATCGGTCGTCAGTTGCTTGTAATGTAGGAATAACATGATTTCTAATTTTATTGCGTAAGTATAGATCACTTGTGTTGGTTGGATCTGTATAATAACCAATATTTTTATGATGCAGGTAGTTTACAATCTCCTTTTTCGTTGTGTGCAGTATGGGTCTGATATATAATCCATCAATTTTTTTGATACCAGTCAGTCCTGTTAAGCTTGCACCACGTAGCAATCGAATAAAAAAGGTTTCTTGTTGATCTTGTTGATGATGAGCAAGGGCTATTGCACGAGCTTGATATTTTTGAGCTAAAGATTCGAAAAAATAGCGACGTGCAAGACGGCCAATTTCTTCTTGTGAACCATTCCATTTTGGTTGAAATTGCAATTGAGAAATGGTTTTGATAACTAAAGGTATGTGCAATGTATCGCATGTTGCTTGGCATACTTGTACTGCAAGTATTGCGCTTTCTTGCCATTCATGATTTAAATGTGCTGCAATAATGGTAAGGTTGAGTTGTTGACGTACAGCATGCAGTTGATACAAAAGATAGATAGAATCTGGGCCACCAGATAATCCTACGATAATCGTGCTCGAAGGTTGAATGATTGATGTTTGAAGAGGGGGTATGGGGTCGGGCACGTGCTTGTTCGTAAAAAATAATAAATTGTATTGTATTATAAACGTAACAGAACTGATCGAAATATCAAATTTTAATCAGTTCTGTTGTGGTATATTTTTTTATGCGACGGTTAAAAGCTCTATCAGTTGTTTTTTGACCTGAGCGATATTTTTATTGATACAAAGAATCGAAGCAATTTCAAGTTTTTGCGCAGCTTGAATGTTTTCTTGCGTATCATCAATAAAAATAGCTTGCGATGCTGAAATATTAAATTTCGAAAGACAATCAAGGTAGATTTGAGCTTCTGGTTTTACCACATGTTGTTGTCCAGAAATCATGATGCCATCAAATAAATCCTTACCTTCGTACGTAAAAAAATCAGGAAAGTTTTTTACAAAAAGTGGAAAAGATGAAGGATCCCAATTCGAAAGAATATAGATCTTATATCCTAATTTTTTTAATTGTCTGACAAGTTGCAAGCCTTCAAGAATAACTTGTTTAGTTTGTATAAATTTTGCAGGAGTTGTCATCATTAACGCTGTTTGAATATATAAATTTTTTTCTGCAGTTGTCATATTTGATGCGGTAATGTGGGCAATAATTTGATCTTGAATATCACGAAAATCTTGTAGGCCAGTTTTCCAATCAATCATAATTTGGGGCAATATTGTACCTTGGCTGTATGCATCGCTCTGACATAATGCCGGTACTTGATCTAAAGCTTTCAATAAGTCTGTAGAGTTAGGTAATTTGATATGTCTAAAAATATAAGCACTGATCACATCAAGACCAATAATTTGAGCAGCGCGTAATTTGTTGGTTGTACACAGTACGCCATTAAGGTCGACAATGATTGCTTTTTTATGAGCATCGCACGCCAAAGGCAGATCCATGGATGTTTGCGGTATTAATTTGGTATACAAGTAACTGAGCAACGATTTTTTTGAGGTCGTATTTTGCTCTGCTTTCGCGTAAAAATTGTTCATACATGCAATGCTTATCATACAATATGCTAATAAGTTAAACTTTTTCATGAACTATCTTTCTGTTGATTATGAGTTTTGAAACCATACTGCTTTTTTCAGTCGACTTAACAAGTTTGAATTATCAGCTGATGAGATATCTGATGCACCAGGTGATCCATCACCTGATGTGTCAGGTAAAGGAATTTTAGCTCGCATGTCTTCGGGTATAAATGAGGTATTTAAGCGAGTTTCTGCTGGTCGGAATTGTTGTTGTTGTTGAATAGCAGAATTTAAAGCTTGTTGTGTCGTATAATCTAAGTTTTGGTATCCATTCAAAAATGTTGATAGATCATCGCTGCCGTTATATGTTGCGCACCTATTAAAAATTATTTTTGCTTGTTCTAATTGGAATTTTACACCGTCATCCCATCCTTTGGCAAATTCTGTTACGGTCTTTCCTATGATCCATCTTTCTTTATGCAGCCATGCTCCAAGTTTATTTTTTTCTGGTTGAATTTTTTCTTTGATTATACTGAATAATCGAATTGCTAATTCATCATTATCTTGTATTGTACCATATTTTCGTTCTATCTCATTGATGATAGTTTGATCTGCTGATCCTATGATTAGTTGCTTTTGTTCAAAATTTGGTTCTTGTTTGACTTTTTCTAACTCTAATTTTGTTAATATTTCGATTTCTTGTTCTATTTGTTTGTTGAGTTCATGAGCAGCTCTAGAATTCGACGCAGGTTGATGCTTCCATAAAAAGGATATAGCGTTGAATGCTTTTTCTATTGTGCCAACAGTAAAAGCTAATACGGGAATGAGCACAATAGGAATATTACTTTTTCCTGAAAGTTCGTCGATGGAAGAGGCTGTGTAAGAAGGTTTGTGGTCTGTTCCATGAGAATCATCAGGTCTATATTCTATAGAAAATGGTGTTGGGGTATTCATGTCAATAACTTTGAAATCATCAGAATCATTTATTTTAACGCTATCTATTTCAACAAGGACTGCATCATCATCATCATCATTGTATAGTCGAATCGGTTCTTCTCCTATTGTAATATGAGTGTATAGTGATGAACTATCATGGGTTAAATCTAATCCTTCTAAAAATGGGTGCAAGTGTTCTATGAGGACTTGAGATTTGATAGTGTCGTGATTTAACGGATCGCCATTTATGGTAGTTCTTGTATTGTAAGCAGCATGACGATTATGGATATTTGTTGACTGTCCATTACTTAATAGCAATGTTTCTGCTGTTGCTATGCCATCATAATCTCCATACATATGGATTTCTTGAGTAAAAGATGATGTGTCAATAGATGTCTGAGGGCTTGCTAAAGCAATAAATCGTTTTATTGTATGAGGGCGACAGTTTACTATAGCTTCTCTTGCAACATCTCCACCATAGCTATGAGCAATAATTTCTGATTCAACATGATTGCCAAAAGATTGTTCATAAGCTATGCGTTCTTGTATTAATGAGGCAAGTTTTCTTCCTGATTCGGTTCTTGAATCTTGGCTATATGCTCCATCCCACTTGATAGGAATTAATTTTACCATAGCATTATGTTCAATAGATTGAATTTGGCCATAGGTAATAAATTCACGAGATGTATCATTTTCTGCGATATCTCCAAATGATTTACTGTGTTTGCAAAAAGGTAGTATTGTTCCATGAAGAGTAAAAATTAATTTGACATGTTGAGGTTTACTAGATGCAAATTTTGGGCAAAATACCCTTTCTGTCGAAATAGTAATATTTTTATTTTGAGTTTTTGCTTTCCAATCATTTGGATTTGGGCAGTGATCTATTTTCTCTGTAACTACTTGATTTTCAATATCTTGCGCATATGATAAAGGACGAGAAGTTTCTAGCTTAAAAAAGCTATCTTTTGTGTGATGTAAAATTTTGGTTGGGACAGATTTTACTTCTAGTACTGGTTGTGCAGAAGGTTCAGGAGCTTGAGGGCATGCTTGTATTGCTGCAAATTCTTCCGCGTTGTGAGTAACGGTTATCATTGCACGGCTGCGATGATTTTGTTGTTGTTGTACTTGACTATCATGATGAGCAGGTTCTTGGATTGTGGTGTCTGCTGCTGCCGCACGTTGTCTAGCTACTATTTGATCAGCGGTTGAATTATCTTGTTCGAGTTGAGCAATTTGGGTCGGCGAGCGTTGTTTTCTAACTCTTTTGGGTAATGGATCAAAGGTCATTTGAGATGTATTATCCACATGATGACTGGTATCTACTGGCATTCCATGAATACCTGAAGAATCGATTATTTCTTCTAGGACAGGTTGTTCGGCATATGAGTTCGAGTCACTTGAAGGTTCTTGGATTGTGGTGTCTGCTGCTGCCGCACGTTGTCTAGCTACTTTTTGATCAGCTAAATCTAAATATGCTAAATGCTTATTCTTTGAAAGAGTTTTTGCTCCTAAATGTGTATCATCAACACTGCCATGTTTTATTAATGGATCTGTAAATGATATGAATGGAGAAAATTCACTTTTTTTTGCTAATTCTTTACGCGCATTAAGTTCAGCTCGAGCTGAGCCTTTTAGATATTCTTGATCTTGAAATTCAGGCGTCTCTTTTAACAATAATTTTTTATTAGGTTGAATTGATGTTTTGTATTTGAAAGAATTTGGTACAAAGTATCGTTGATTTAATTTCGCTAATTGCTCTTGTTCAGAATATGGAGCGTGGTTTGTTTGAGCAGAGGTTGCTGTTTGTGAGTTTGCACTTGGTTTTGGTGTGATTATTTTTCTTACATTTTTTAGAGCTGTCAGTTTATTTCTTTGATCAGTTTCTTTTTTTGTAATAATTATCTGTTGCTCAAGAGATTCTTTTTCTTTGTATTGGTTATGGCGTGCAGCTGTCCATGCTGCGCCAGACATTGCAGCAAATAAAGCTGGGCCAGTCCAATCATCTGCTTGAAGAGCAAAATTGTTTGTAAGTGAAAGTATGAACAAAATAAAAATTGATTGTTTTTTCATAGTAATTGTATTTCTTGTGTAAAAAGATGTATACAGATAAGACTTTTTTTGCTGTGATTGACTATTTGATGTCAATTATGATTGCTATTTGTCTAACTTGTAAAAAAATATATATACATACAGTACATCATATTTTGGACAAAAAACAACTGGCGTATGGTTTTTTTCTACAAGAAAAGCGCTTTGATCAAATCAAAGCGCTTTTCTGAAATTACAATGTATGAAACTATCAGTAATTTTGTTTAAATATCTAAGTTGCGGACGAATTTGCCATTATCTTCGATAAATTGTTTTCTGCCAAGTACACTATCACCCATTAAATTAGAGAACCATGCATCAGCTTCAAATCCATCTTCGATTTTAACTTGTAAAAGTAATCGAGTTTCTGGATCCATCGCAGTTTCCCACAATTGATCAGGGTTCATTTCCCCAAGACCTTTGTATCGTTGAATATACATATGAGGTTTGCTGAACGTTCCAATTGCTTGGCTTAATTTTAAGATGCCATGATCTTGAATATTTTTTTCTTTTGTTCCTTGTGATAGAGTCCATTGATGTTGTTCAAGTATCAAAAGAGGTGTAATAAATGTTACTAATTTATTAATAATTTCTGGATTAAAGAAATCTAGAGATAAGTTCCAAGAAATATTTGATCGAGTAAATGTTAATGTTTGATCGCAGCCTTGTGCTTTTGCTTTTATTACTTGGCTTTCAGATTCGACAATATCATCTGTCATATTGATATCGCACGCTGGTACGATTTCGACTGGTCGAGCAATTGGAGCTTGTAAACTGATAGCAAAATCTGCAAAATACGGTTGTAATTGCTTGATCAAATCGTGTGCGTCTGTTGCTATATTCTGTTCTTTGGTTGCAAATAAGGCCAACTGATGACAATGTTTATATTCTAAATTAAAGTTGATGCTGATTTCGTGATTTTTATCTTCATACGCGATTAGATTTTCTAAAAGATTTTTCCAATCTTGTTCAACGTAATGGTGTTGTGCAACTTCGAGGTTTAAATTATTTTTAGCCCAGTCAAAAATGAATAGTTTTAAACTTGCATCATCACTTAAATATTGTGATTGTTTGCCAATTTTAACTTTATACAATGGCGGTTGAGCTATGTATAAATATCCTTGTTCGATCAATGGCTTCATGTATCTAAAAAAGAATGTCAACAATAGGGTGCGGATGTGAGATCCGTCAACGTCAGCATCGGTCATTAAAATAATTTTATGATACCGAGCTTTTTCGTGATGAAATTCTTCTGGATTTTCGATGTTGCAACCAACGGCAGAAATTAAAGCCTTGATTTCTTCGTTTGCAAGCATTTTGTCTAAACGAGCTTTTTCTACGTTTAAAATTTTACCTTTTAATGGCAAGATCGCTTGTGTAAAACGATCACGAGCTTGTTTTGCAGATCCACCCGCAGAATCACCCTCAACGATGAATAGTTCAGTTGTTGTTGGGTCTTCGTTCGAGCAATCGGCTAACTTACCAGGTAAAATTGTGCTTTCTAAAGCTGTTTTGCGACGAGTTAAATCACGAGCGCGTTTAGCAGCATCACGAGCTCTACGAGCCATTTCAGCTTTTAAAATGATTTTTTTTGCAACTGATGGATTTTCTTCAAAGAAGGTATCAAGCGCTGCAAAAACCCAAGAGTCAACAATACCTTTAACTTCGCTGTTGCCAAGCTTAGTTTTAGTTTGACCTTCGAATTGTGGTTCTGGAGCTTTTAAACTAATGACTGCAACTAAACCTTCGCGAACGTCTTCGCTGGAAAAACTATCACCAGCCTTTAACATATTTAACGTTAAAGCACGTTTGTTACAAGTTTTAGTCAAGGCAGATTTAAAACCACTGACGTGAGTACCGCCTTCGATAGTGTTAATGTTGTTGACGAATGAAAATATTTGTTCTTTAAAGCCTTCGTTGTATTGAACGGCAGCTTCTAAAATATATTTTTCATCTTCTTTATATAAATAAATAATTTCTGGAAATAGTGGATCTTTTTTATCGTTGATTGATTCGATAAATGAGACAATGCCACCTTCATATAAAAAGTTATGACTTTTGTTGTGTTCTTTGTCAGAAATTGCAATTTTCAAGTTCTTATTTAAGAAAGCTAATTCACGTAAACGAACAGAAAGTGTATCAAAACTAAAAACGGTAGTTTCTTGAAAAATTTCTGCATCTGGTGTAAAGCGAACATAGGTTCCACGTTTTTTTGTAGAGCCAGTAATTTCTAATCGGCCTTGAGGTATGCCTTTTTTGTAATCTTGAGTGTAAATATTGCCATTTTGATAAATTTCAAGATGAAGATCGGATGATAAAGCGTTAACGACCGAAATACCAACTCCGTGTAATCCACCAGAAAATTTGTAAGAATCTTTATCGAATTTACCACCAGCATGAAGTTTTGTTAACACAACTTCTGCAGCAGAAATGCCTTCTGTTGGATGAATGTCGGTTGGAATACCACGACCATTATCTTCGACAGAACAAGAGCCATCGGTATGTAAAATGACTTTAATGTCGCTGCAATGTCCGCCTAATGCTTCATCTACTGAGTTGTCGACAACTTCGTACACTAAGTGATGTAAGCCGCCTACGCCGGTGTTTCCGATATACATGGCAGGACGTTTACGAACGGCTTCAAGCCCTTCCATAATTCGAATCGAGCTGGCATTATAATTTTTTAATGCTTCGTCTTTATTTGAAGGATTGTTTGCCACTAGTAACTCCGAAAAATAATATTAATTTTTTTAAATTGTTTGCTCTTGAAATATCTATACATATCATTGATATATTTATAATGTATAACATGTTTATATTTTGTTTTTACGTATAACAGATCGTAGTATGCGTTTTTAATTATGCAAAAGTATCTGTTATTTTTATGTAGTAAGCTTGCTAGGTAAAAAAATATAAGCTGTATAAATTTTTTATAAGATATCGTTTCGATTATAGATTTTTTTTATTATGTACTATAAACTTGTTTTTCTTTAAAAAACAATATTCTTACTATATAGTACTAACTTAGTTTACTGGATAATACAATATTTTTCCAATAGTTTGTACGCTCATTCTTTATGACAAGGTTGTTTGTATTGTGAATAAAAAGAAAATCATAGATTTTGATACTTTTTGCATGTCTCAAGCTTTAGCTCAAGCTCAAAAAGCATTTGATTGCCATGAGGTTCCTATTGGAGCTGTGATAGCAGATGAGCAAGGTTTTATTATTGCTCGAGCTTATAATCAAGTAGAAAGTAAAAATACACAATTAGCTCATGCAGAATTGCAAGTTTTAGCCAAAGTAACAAAAAAAATGAAGCGATGGCGACTGCAAGATTTGACGATTTTTATCACATTGCAACCTTGTGCTATGTGTTTATCGGCTTTAATGTTATCAAGAGTTAAGCGTATTGTGTATGCAGCGCGTTCACCTTTGTTTGGATGCAGTCTTGACAAACTCGATTGGTTTGGGTTATACAAAGATGCTTTGCCAGTAGTACAATTGCAAGAAGATGAAAGATCTGTAGAGTTATTAAAAAAATTTTTTAAAAAACAAAGGAGGCTCAAGCATGAAAGCTGAAAGTCATTTGGAAAAAATTAAACAAGAGTTAGTGATAAGAAAAAAAGTTTTAGAAGAAGTTTTAGATAGACTATCTCAAGAGCCAGTTTCTGATAATCAGTCTCAAGATGATGGTGATCAAGCAGTATCTTCTACGTTAGAAACATTAAGAAATTCTATTCAAAATGCTGAATACGAAGAGTATGTTATGATCGAATCAGCGCTACAAGCAATAGCAGATGGTCGTTATGGAATTTGCCAAGATTGTGAACAAGAAATTTCAGAAAAAAGATTAAAATATTACCCTAATGCACAACGATGTCTTGCATGCCAAGAAGCTGCAGAGATTACATCATTTTAATAATGAACGTATGAATATCTTTGTTTTTATTTATTTTTTGCATAATGGATTTTGACTTTGTGAAAAAATGACTATAAAATAAGTAGTAATATTAAGATTGTATTAAAATCATTTTGAATACCGCTAAAAAAATTAAAAGAAAAGAAAGGCATTGTGCTCATGACAATAGCTTCAACAGCAAAAACAGCAACGACTGCAGCAAAAACAGTTGAAAAAGCATTGAAATCAACTTCAACAGTTCAAAAAACTACAAAAAAAGTAAAGAATGCTCCAATTGCTTCTGGTACTGGTCGTAGAAAATGTGCTGTTGCACGTGTTTGGCTACGTAAAGGAGCAGGCACAATGTTGATCAATGGTAGAGAATTTAACGAATATTTCACAGTTTTAAGCGCAAACGAAGAAGCAAGAAGCTCTTTTGAAATGTTTAAAATTACTGAAGGTATTTTGGCAGATGTTAATGTGCAAGGCGGTGGTTACACAGCTCAAGCATCAGCAGTAAAACTTGGTGTTGCTCGTGCATTATTAATGCTTGATGAAACATTACGTCCAGAACTTCGTAAACATGGTTTCTTAACTGTCGATGCTCGTGGCAAAGAACGTAAAAAACCAGGTCAACGTGGAGCTCGTGCGAAATTCCAATTTACAAAAAGATAGGAATTTTCTGGTTACTTCCTTTTTTGGAATTAGTCAGTTTACTCGATTATATAAAAAGCGCTTATACCGTAAAAAGTATAGGCGCTTTTTTGTATTATTTTTAAAAAAGGTTACTGGATGCTTGTTTGGTGTAGTGTTATTTTGATTGTTGAAGTGCCATATGTATAAAACGAGGTCACCCTTTTGTGCAAAATTATCAGATTAGTTATGATATTTATAGTTTATATATAATTATCATAACTAAAAAGGTGTTTTTTTATGAAAGCATTAAAATTATCAGTTATTTTTCTATCAAGCTTAATTATGACATCAACTATGCATGCAATCTTTCCTATAGCTCCTGTATCAGCAGTTACTACGTTTGCAGTAACAGGATATGGTCTTGTGCAAAAAAAGAAAGCATATGATTTTGAAGATGAGCTTGTAAAAAAAGCTCAATCGAATGATTTCGTTGCTGAACAAAAGCTTATTGAATATCGCAAACATTATAAATCTTCAAATGTAATTCCGAACTGTATTCAAGCTTTATCTGTTGCAGGATCGGGAAATATTGCTATACAACAAGCATTTTCTTTAGGTATATATAGACCTGAACCATTCGGTCTATTCTCTCTGTTGAATAGTGCAGTAACCGGAACGGTGCATTATTGTTCTAGTGTAGTTTTACCTGTAGTATGTATAAGTGCCACTGTTTATGATGTATACACAATGAAAAAAGCTAAAAAAGCTTCTGATGCAGTTACGTCAGAAACTCTTGAGCGTGATGCAAAAAAAATAAATGATTTTGTAAAAAGTCATTCTGAAAAATCTGAAACGATAGTAAAGCAAGAGAGTAAAAATTAAGATAGCGCAAAAATTTTGAATAATATTAAAAAATAATTATTTTGTAATCAAGATAATATTTTCAAATATTTTTGTTACAATTACAAGCGCTTATACCCTAAAAAGTATAGGCGCTTTTTTGTATCTTGTACAAATTGATAGAGTTTGTATGCTCTAGAAGAAGAAAAATTGATATCATGATGTTAACGCATCAAGATTTGCTAGATCAGATCGAAAGTTATAAAACTGATCTTTATCTATGGAGAATATTGAATATGAAAAAAATTATCAAAAAAACTCAGGATCATCTTGATGCACAAGAATACGTTCAACTTTTAGAGCATATAAAAACTGATATTTTACAAACACAATTAAAAGCTATTTCTTCAGTTACGACCGAGCTGACTATGTTGTATTGGCGTATTGGACAACATGTATCGAATAAATCTCAACAAAGTCATTGGGGTGACCAATTTATAAAAAAATTGGCACAAGATCTTAAATCTTTATTTCCAGGTATAGCAGGATTCTCTTTACGAAATCTTCATTACATGCGACGAATGGGAGAAACATATGTTGATCTTAATTGTGCAACAGCTGTTGCACAATTACCGTGGGGACATAATATTGCTTTGCTCGAAAGGCTTTCAGACAATAATCAAAGATTCTGGTATGCGCAAAAAACTGTAGAAAATGGATGGAGTCGCAGCATGCTTTGTATGTGTATTCAATCTGATTTGTATGGCAAACAAGGCAAAGCTATTACTAATTTTCAAGCTGTTTTGCCAGCATTGGATTCTGATTTGGCGCAACAAGCTTTAAAAGATCCTTATAATTTTGATTTTTTGATGATAGATGGAAAAGCTAGAGAGCGAGAAATTGAACAAGGGTTGATACATCATATTCAAAAATTTTTAGTAGAACTTGGTACAGGATTTTCTTTTGCAGGAAGGCAATATCCTATAAAAATAGGCAATGAAGATTGTTTTATAGATATGTTATTTTACAATTTTCAATTAAACTGCTTTTTTGTTATCGAATTAAAAGCAACTCAATTTGACGCTCAAAATGTAGGCCAAATTAACATGTACTTGACTGCTGTTGATAAACTGATTAAACGACCAACAGATAATCCAACTATTGGTCTT
This sequence comes from bacterium, assembly GCA_947377595.1. Classification (GTDB taxonomy): domain Bacteria; phylum Babelota; class Babeliae; order Babelales; family Chromulinivoraceae; genus Chromulinivorax. The sequence continues at coordinate 12,127 of CANCGK010000013.1, forward strand.
ATTTTATGCACAGAAAAAGACAATGTTAAAGCTGAGTATGCATTACAAGATGTTAATAAGCCAATAGGGATATCATGTTATACCACACAAATTTTAGAATCCCTACCTCAAGCATTTAAGGGTAAATTGCCTACAATCGAAGAAATTGAAGCTGAATTTGCAAAGTCAAAAACTAAAACCATCAAAACGTTTTCAAAAAAAACGACCTAAAAAGCTTTTTGTTTTAAAAATCACAAGCGCTTATACCGTAAAAAGTATAGGCGCTTTTTTGTATCTTGTACAAAATGATAGAGTTTGTATGCTCTAGAAGAAGAAAAATATTTGATATGCGATTATTTTGATCTGTAAGAGTTGTCCTATGAGATATGTCTGGAGCCGATTTATTATTTTATTTTTGTTACTCGAAGTTGCTGCTTTTACATGGTATTATCATTTTGGGCCTTGTGGTAGAAAAGCTTTACACCAATTGCAAGAGATTGCACGTCAAACTCAGGAAAAAATTGATACTATGGTGCAAAAAAATAATGATCTACAAGATCAAATTGAAAGTTGGAAAACAGATCCGTTTTTGCAAGAAAAATTTGCTCGAGAAAAATTAGCAATGCAAAAACAAGGTGAAATTATTTATTTTAGATAGGAAAGAGTATGTTTAAAATTGAACAATTGTTATACAGTTATGATGCTTTGCAGCCATATATTGATGCAAAGACAATGGAAGTACATTATTCTAAACATTATGCAGGATATGTTAACAATTTAAATATAGCGTTGCAAGATTATCCAGAGTTGCAGCTGAAATCGGTAGAACATCTTTTAATTAATCTTGATACTCTACCAGCAGCTGTAAAAACTGCAGTACAAAATAATGCGGGCGGTGATTATAATCACAAACTTTTTTGGCAGATGATGACTCCGGGTGGAAAATCATTAGGTCATGGATCATTATTATCAGCTATTGATACAAAATTTGGATCATTCGATCAGTTTAAAGTTCAGTTCGAAAATGCTGCAAAATCACGATTTGGTTCTGGTTGGGCATGGTTGGTGGTTGATCAAGTCACTGGTCAATTAGAAATTATGTCGAGTGCAAATCAAGATAATCCAATTTCTATCGGCAAACAGGTGGTGCTTGGCTTAGATGTCTGGGAACATGCTTATTATCTTCATTATCAAAATCGTAGAGCTGATTATATTGCTGCATGGTGGAATATCGTCAACTGGGGATTTGTGCAAGAAAGATATTATCATCTTGTAAAATCGCTGTAAGTATATGATGTTTTTAGCTGATTTTCATATTCATTCAAAATATTCCTACGCAACTTCTAAGACTATGGATTTGCAGGCGCTTGCAACCTGGGGGCAATTAAAAGGTCTTACCGTTATGGGAACTGGCGATTTTACCCATCCAGTGTGGAGAAAAGAGCTGCATGAGCAGTTGATTCCTGCAGAGCAAGGTTTGTTTTTATTAAAAGATTCTTTGCAGCACAAAGTAGATGAGCAGGTTGTTGCATCATGCAAAGGTTTGCAAAGATTTTTACTGACCGCAGAGGTGAGTACTATTTTTCGCCGCAATGGCAGATGTTATAAAACACATTCGATTTTATTTGCTCCATCATTGCATGTAGCAGAAAAAATAAGTACAAAATTAGCTACCATTGGTAATATCGCATATGATGGCAGGCCAACATTAAGTTTGGATGTCACAGACTTATTAAAAATTGTGCTTGATATTTCACCGGAATGCATGCTGATTCCTGCGCATATTTTTACTCCTCATTTTGGCTTGATCGGTGCAAAATCTGGCTTCGATTCATTTTTAGAATGTTTTGGTGATATGAGTGAATATGTATATGCGTTTGAAAAAGGATTATCGGCTAATTTTGCGATGTGCAGTATGCTTTCGCAGCTTGATCGTTATGCTATTTTATCAAATTCTGATGCGCATAGTGTGCAAAATTTAGGCAGAGAAGCAAATGTTTTTGATACTGATCTTTCGTATGATGCAATTATTCAAGCATTACAAAAAAATGATGGCAAAGGTTTGATTGCTGGTATTGAATTTTTTCCAGAAATGGGCAAGTATTATGGCTCTGGTCATCGGTCATGCAATTTTTATGCATCGCCGCAAGATTCTATGCAGAATCAATCTTGTTTGGTTTGTCATAAAACTATAACGCTTGGCGTCGCGCATCGTCTGACGCAGCTTGCTGATCGTACTGAGCAAAATGCCATGCAGCATGTTCGTAGATCCTATGCCATTGCACCCTTGCAAGAAATTATCGCATGGTCTTTAGGTGTGCAATCTGGTAGTAAGAAAGTGCAAACTTTGTATCAACTGATGCTTGCATCGATAGGAAATGAATTTTACATTTTACTCGACGCTTCTTTTGATATGATTGCGCCAGTAAGTAGTCTACATATAGCTCAATCAATTATAGCCATGCGAGACAAAAATGTGATTATACAGCCTGGGTATGATGGAGTGTATGGATCATTAAATTTTTTACCATAAGTCTATAAAAAAGGGTGAATATAATATTCACCCTTAAATTTTTTAATCTAAAATACGTATGAATTGATATAAAAAAGGACGGCTATTACAAGGTTTTGGTGTCTTTGATTGACATACTTGTGGTTCTCTTGTTGGTTCAAATCCTGCAAATTGAAAACTTTGTTGTTGGCTTCTTATAAGTATATTTGTCAGTGGATATCGCGCATCTATGCCAGATTGCATTGGATAGCTGAAAGGGGATGTTCTTTGATATACTCGTATGGTTGCAGGTGGAGTCTGATACATAGC
>CANCGK010000014.1 GCA_947377595.1 bacterium
TAATTTTACTCATAATCAAACTGCAATATCATCACAAAAAAATACTGTCGTAATTCCAAGTCAAATTCGTCAAGACATTGTCTGCTATTTTATGTTTATGCATATTCAAAAAATCATAGAAACTTACATAACCATTGAAAACATTTCAGACTTCATCCAAATAGCAAGTTCTAAAAAAATAATGCCTAATTTTTTTACGTATGAAATGACTGATCTAGTATACATACAAGATCTCTTACTCCTGCAAAAAATGTCTGATACACAGAGTAATCAGCCTCATCAATCTCAAGTAACCATGACCATCGCAAGCATATACCAATCCAATAAAACATCTACAATAAAAGAAGCCTTACCTACCAATAGTTTAACACCACTCAATTCAACACAAATCCAACAAGCCACATCCAATATCATTTTTCAAAAAATACCGACAACTTCTGATTATGAAAAAATTTTAGATGTAATTTATGGAACAAATGGATTACATATCGCTCAAGATTTACTCATGAATATCAAAAAAACTTACTGCTATTTAGAATTTTTAGTCAAGCTTGATAAAGTGATACACGATAAAAAATATGCACAATATCAAAAAACAGATTTTAAAGATTTTATCACTACAAATTCTACAGGAGCGGCACTGATGCCGACTGAAACATTGGTTGCAAGCGCTGGATGGAAAGCGATAAAATACTCCTCTCAAGATCTTTTACAAAGCCCTGCATGGCAAAATTTTATAAAATCTATGATATGCGATATGTATGACACCTATGATGAATTTATTCTAGATTCATACACCATGAGCGATCAAATTATTGATGACATTGCGCAAAATCCAGACTTTGACAGCGATCCAAGCTGTCAGCAAATTCAACTGTCGTATCAAAACATACAACTCAACCATTTAATGCTCGAAAATCAGCACAATACATACATTGATCAGTGTCCTGATTGGAAAAAATTAGATCAGAAAAAATTACTCATCGCTATGGCAGAGTTTAAAAAAACAGCATTTTATGATTTAACTCACAATTCTCCTGCATCAAAAAATCCAAATACAGTTCAACAGCAATACACTTCGATTGCAAGTCCAACCAAAGAACAAATTGTCAGTTATTATGCATTATTAGCAGTTCAAACTTCCGTATATAATTTAATGACATTAGATAATTTACCATCATTTTTAAAGGCAGCAAGCTCGACAGAACTCAAGCCGAATTTTTTCACATATCAAGAATCTGATTTTATCTATCTGCATGATCATTTGACTGTAAATATCTTAATTGATCAAAACAATAAAGATGTCGAAGAAGAAAGCACAAAAAATATACCAGACTCCTCAGTAGATGATGCTGACATTCAAAGCGATGAAGTGAGTATACAAAGCATCGCAAGTGATTTTAAAAAATTAAATCATCGTACCAATGTTGCTTTAAAAAAAATGAATCGTGGAACACGAAATTCATTAAAAAAAATGAATCGAGCAACAAGAAAAAATGAAAAAAAAGTGAATCGAATCGTAAGAAAAAGAACCGCCGAAAATAAAAAACTGATTCTTGCGGTCGTTTTAACCGTCGTAATTGTAGTGGCTGTTGCCGCTTTAGTTGTTGCCACAGGCGGCACTGCAAGCCCTATTGTTGCAGGCATGATGGCTCCAATTAATGCAGCTGTTTGGGCCGGAACAGCTGCTGCAAGTACCGCTGTAAGTGTAGCAACAGGTGCTGTTGCTACAGCAACGGCAATTGGATCAACCGCAGCAGGTATTGCAACGGGAGAAATTACTGCAACTATGATAGCAACGTCGATGATAGAAGCTGCAACTTCTGCTGCCATTGCCGCAACAACTACTATTACTGGAGCTTTAACTGCAACTGCAATTGCTGGATCAATAGCTATTGGTACTGCTGCTGCAGCAGATGAAAAATTTAGAGCAAATTTAATGAAAGATGTTTTTATGCCTATGATGCAAGGCATTCAAGCAATGACAGATGCTTTAACTACAGGATTTATTGACATCTCTGTTGGATTAACCTATATGGGATGTGCTATTGGTCAAGGACTTGGATATCCAGTCAATGCAACTATCGAAATGAATAAAGTTAAAATAAAAATGGAAAAATATCGCAGCACCATCAACATCGCAATGAGCGTTGTAGTTACTATTATTATTACGGTTGTTGTTATGGCATGTGTAGCTGGTGCTGGCGTAGCTTATGCTTATGCTATAGATTCTGGAATGTTTGGCGCTCAAGCATCTGCTACAGCCGCAGAAAGTGCCGCTTTAGACGCTGCTTTGGTATCAAACGTTGCACAGAAAGAACTATCTGCGGCTCAAACCATAGAAAATACTACAACAGAAACCGGAGGGAATGCAAATCAAATAACTGCCGCAAAAAATGCTCGCATAAGCGCTGAAAGCAAGGCCGCAAAAGCTCAAGATGTCGCTGAAAAATCTGCTAGCAAAGCTAAAAACTTAAGATCAACCGCCTTGCAAGATCAAAATATTACCAGCAAAGAAACTCAATCGCTGGACGAAAAAATTACACAAGCAACTGAAAATCAAAATAAAGAAGCTCTTGCTGCAGCTAAAAAAAAGGCAAGCGACAGTCAATTAACTATGATACAAAGAATTATGGGAAAAGTTGGTCCAGATGTTGCGGTAACTGATCTAGAGATTACCCAATCAATGGTAGAGCAAGAAGCTGCTCGCCTTGACGCTTTAACTCTATTTCAACAAGCTGAACGAAATGGCTTTACAACTGCATTAAAAGATAATATTTTATCATGGTCATTTGCGATAGGACAAGCGTTTAATGGAGTTTTTGGAATTTTTGGAGCGATGGGAGCTGCACATCAAGATCAATTAGCTGCACAACAAGCTCAAGAAGAAAAAATATCAATTCAAAGTTTATGGAAATTTGTTGAAGATACAAAAGTTAATGTAACAACAACTCAAAATTCATTCATAGATGAATTGAATAAAAAATACCAATTCGCATTAGAAAACCAAGCTTTTGGGTTACAATACTATCATAATTTTTTACATGGATCTGTTAATTTGATCGAAAATCAAATATCTTACATGCTTGCACAGCAACAAATTAATTTATTAACTCCTGATAATAATGGATTATGTCCTGCGGATATAGGATCAACATGGGGATTAAAAACTGCTTTTAAATATCTTTATCCATCGCAAGGATTTATTTCCACAACTCTTGGTAGAACAGACTTTCCTTATGCTCAAGAAGTTGCTCAGGCACCTTTAACATCACCTTCGAATAGTCAACAAGCAACAAATTTAGTCAACAATGATTCTTCAATAGAAAAATTATGGTTTAATCAACGAGCTATCACAACATTGCAACAGTCTCAAGAGCTTCCTTTAGATGTTGAAATTAGAGTCAGAATTATTTACACGTTAACAACTTCTTATCATTTTGGACTTTATCTTGGAGGAACGTACCAAGACTATAATTCGCCAACGTACATAGAAGAATTAAAAAATACCAATCAAATCAATTTAGATTCTGCTCATTTAGCAAAAATGTTTATTGTTCAACGCGATAATCAACACACATCTCCATCTCTTGGTCTTTACGAAAACGAAGGAAAAGGATGGATTATTTCAAATGAAAAAATAAATAAACCTATCGATACAGTATCAATTTACCACATGAAAGCTCATCTTGATAAAAATCAATTAACTGTCTCTTTTTGGACAGAACAAAATCCTACGCAAGTATGGTCGCAATCAGTAACTGTCAATCCATGCGATCAAAGAACTTTTGGTGTTATATTTTCTGGGATAGCTCTCGAGTGGGGAGTGGTCAGCCCATCATTAACAATTCAAGAAAATCAACAAGTACGGCCTGCCTTAAACATCACCTCTGAAATCAACAGAGAAAAAGAATCAAAAGCTACATGGAAAAAATTAATGCAACCTCAGTTTGGATTTATCAAGATGCAAGCAATCAATAAAATACATCTACTTCAAGGTAAATATCTTTATACAACACAAGATACAGGCTTATTAGATCAACACAACAATCCTATTACAGACTATATTGTATATGCAACAATAGATAATACAGGACAACAAATCAGCAATATAGGGCAATCTCCGCAAGCTCTATCAAATAATACAACCACCCCTAATGCAATACTGAGTTTAGTGACAGGTAACGTCTATGATATATCCAGAAAAATTATTGCCCGTAAAAATAATAGTTTAGAAATGTATACTCAAACAAAAAGGATTAATAAAGATATCGTAAATATGATAGCTACAAACTTAGGAACGTATACGACAGCGCAACAAATATCAAATCAACAAAATCCAACAAGCCTCAAAAACCCCGCTATTGGATCTCAAACAATTGCTTTAACAAGTGTTAACAATAGTACACCTCCAACAAATGGCGGCGTTCAAATTGGTTTAACAACTATTGCCCCAACAACAATAACAGCTACAAAATCAACAATTAATCAATTACAAACTCTTGCTGCTGGCTCTGCACAAATTCAAACCTTTACGCTTACAGGAGCTTCTGGATTATCATTATAAAAAAAGATGCAGCTCAATAAATATATGGTAAGCTTGATTGAAATATGATGATTTATCTATAAGGCATATCGAATGATACAACTGTCATCTCAAAATTTTCCTCATGCTTCTGGTGTCTATTTTTTTAAAGATGAAAATAATGCCATTTTATATATTGGAAAAGCAAAGAATCTTAAAAATCGATTAAGTAGTTATTTTTTTAGTAGTGATTATAAAGTTATAGAACTTCTAAAAGCTGCAACTGACATTGAATTTATTGTCACAAGCAATGAAATTGAAGCTTTATTTTTAGAAGCACAATTAATTAAGCAACATCAACCAACTTTTAATCGATTATTAAAAGCTGGTAATCCATATATCTACATCTATTTTTCTACAGAAAAAATACCTTCTATTTCTATTGTACGAATCAAAAAAAAACAAGGTCAATATTTTGGCCCATTTTTAACCAAGCGGGATGCTCAAATCGTAGTTGAATATTTAAAAAAGAGCTTACAGCTTAATATTTGCAATAAAAAAATAGAATCTGGCTGCTTGCAATATCATATTAATATTTGCTCTGGTAGTTGTAAAAATGATTTCGATCTAGAATCTTATAAACTACGATTAGATATTGCGCGTCAAATTTTAGATAATCAATATGAACAAGCTATGGCATTGTTAGATGAACAAATACACATCAGTAATGTGCAACTCAATTTTGAACGATCAGCTCATCTTGCAATGTATCAACAACATCTACAAGCGATTATAAAAATTTTACAAACACTACAAACAACCAAGCTGACACATCTCAAAGATTTTGCAATGCAAGCAACCTTACTGCATCAAAAAAAGAATATTGAAATATCAAGCAATATCGAGCTTCTTTCAAACCTCAAAAAACGATTAGAGTTAAAAAAAATTCCTTACACTATTGATTGTTTTGATATATCACACATGCAAAGTCAATCTATGGTTGGATCATGTGTACGATTTTTAAATGGCAGACCTGATAAGAAAAATTTCCGTCATTTTGACATCAAATCAATCACGCAACAAAATGATTGCGCCGCACTTATTGAAATTGTCACTCGCAGATATAAAAAATCAGAAAATTTTCCCGATCTGATTATCATTGATGGTGGAAAAGGACAATTGAATGCAACAGCTCATCTTGCGGGACCTGCAGAAATTATAAGTATAGCAAAAGGTGATCATAGAAAAATTGGAGCAGAAACAATTTTTTTTCCTGATCATCACAAAATTATACCTGTCGACATTCATCAGGCTTGCGATCGATTACTTTTAGAAATTAGAGATTATGCTCATCATTTTGCTATCGAATTTCATCGCAAAAAACAAAAAATTACCTCAAAGAAATAATACTCAAAAATCAATTTTCTTTTTTTTCAATAAATATTGAACTCACTTGTAAAAAAAATTCAGTTCTGTCTGCTTTATTTCTTGCAACTTGCATAGCTATTGAAGGAGAACAATTCTTTATAAGATAATTTTCTAGACCTAAAATAGTTTGTTCACACAAAAGAGTCACCCTCTGACAGCAATTTTTTTTATCTGCAGACACGCCCACTTCAATTCTATTTTTTTGACCTGCCACTTGGCTTACCAAAACTAAATCCTGCGACACTTGATACAAACGGTTCGGTTGATTTTGCTGTACAGCTAATACTGCAAAAATTTCACATTTTTTACGACCTTCTTGTAAAAACTTCCTTGCATCATTTGGATTTTCATGACAAGGATTGCTTGGCATATTTTGATATGCTTCAATATCAACAAAATTGCCGAAATCTTCTTGAGCTGATAACAATGTTATAAAAGGAAACGTTAATAGAAAAATAACCGCATATAAAATATTAACCATAATTGATCTTTAGATTTGATAATTAAAAACAGTTCACATGATAACAAAAGAGATACAAATAGTTTAAAAAATAAAATTTATGATATTTACTCTTACATCATTTATTTTTTAGAGTTTGATATATTTTTTAATATTGTATCATAAAAACAATTTTTATAGATACTCACGCATAAAAAATGTTGTATTAACTATATTTTAACATAGTGCAACAATTTTTATCTTAAGCATGATACTCATATTTACTGATAATAAAAATTTAATAAATATATATCTCGACATCCAAAAAAAAATTGCTAGATTACTTGATAATTATTCTACCTGGGTCAAAAAAAAGCCCAAACAGAAAATTTTTGAAAGAACCCATATAACTTCACAAAGGAATATCTATGGCGAACAAAAATAATGAAAATCAATATGAAATTCTAGATAAATATTGTCAAAATATTACCAAACTTGCTCAAGATGGCAAGCTTGATCCTGTTATCGGACGACACGAAGAAATTCGTCGGGTGATTCAAATTTTATCACGCAGAACAAAAAACAATCCTGTTTTAATTGGCGAGCCTGGTGTTGGAAAAACTGCTATTGTTGAAGGCATTGCACAACGCATCATCAATAACGACGTTCCAGAAAGCTTAAAAAATAAACATATTTACTCACTAGACCTTGGCTTATTAATCGCTGGAGCAAAATATCAAGGTGAATTTGAAGAGCGGTTAAAAGGTATCTTACAGGTTGTCACACAAGCTCAAGATTCTATTATTCTGTTTATCGATGAGCTTCACATGCTAGTCGGTGCTGGTTCAACTGGCGGAGGCATGGATGCATCAAACCTTTTAAAACCTGCATTAGCGCGAGGTGAACTTCATTGCATCGGAGCTACTACCATAAAAGAATATAAAAAATTTATCGAAAAAGATGCAGCTTTAGAACGTAGATTTCAGAAAGTTATTGTTCCAGAGCCAACAATACAAGATGCTATTTCTATCTTACGCGGATTGAAAGAAAAATATGAACTTCATCATGGCATTAGAATTACCGACCAAGCTTTAGTCAATGCAGTGCAATTATCTGCAAAAAACATTCCTGATCGTTTTTTACCAGATAAAGCAATCGATTTAATCGATGAAGCTGCATCAATGGTCAAAATGGCAATTGATTCTAAGCCAGAATCTTTAGATCGCATGGAAAGAAAGATTCGTCAGCTTGAGATCGAAAGATTTGCACTAGAAAAAGAAAAAAACAACCCCGCATCAGTGCAACGACTTTCTGATTTAGAAAAAGAGTTAACAGAGCTTAAAGAAGAACATAAAAATCTTGCCGATCAATGGAAACTGCAACGAGCTCCTCTCGAAAAAATAAGCAATATTAAAGAAGCTATTGAACTTGCATCATATGAATATGAACAAGCTGAACGAATGGGAGATTATGCCCGAGCTTCAGAATTAAAATACGGCAAACTTGTTCAGCTTGAAAAGCAACTGAAAGAGCAACAAGACAAAGTCGCTCAAAACAACTCGAGTTTAATCAAAGAAGAAGTAACAGAAGAAGATATTGCTCGCGTACTATCACGCTGGACAGGTATTCCTGCAGAAAAATTAAAAAAAGATGATTCTGAAAAATTATTAGCAATGGAATCTATTTTAAAACAACGTGTAGCAGGCCAAGATGAAGCTATCGAAAAAATTAGCCATGCTATACAAATACATCGTGCAGGTCTAACGGATACTAACAAGCCTATAGGATCATTTTTATTTTTAGGACCTACCGGTGTAGGGAAAACTGAAGTTGCAAAAACTTTAGCAGATTATTTATTCAATGACGAACGAAAAATGATTCGTATTGATATGTCTGAATATATGGAAAAACATGCCGTATCAAGACTTATTGGATCACCCCCTGGATACGTTGGACATGAAGAAGGCGGACAGCTTACCGAAGCGATTCGAAAAAGTCCTTATGCCGTGATTTTATTTGATGAAATAGAAAAAGCTCATCCTGATATATTTAATATATTTTTACAGATTTTAGATGATGGTCGATTAACTGACGGTCAAGGTAGAACGATTGACTTTACCCACACAATTATCATTATGACATCAAATTTAGGATCTCAACTGATATTACAAGCAGAGCGACTAGACAATACAGTCAAACATGCTATTGAAAAAATATTACATCAAACATTTAAGCCTGAATTTTTAAATCGCATTGATGATATTGTCTTTTTTAACATGCTCGATAAAGCAACAATTAAAAACATTACCAAAATGCATCTTGAGCAATGTAAACACACTTTACAACTACAAGGATTGCACATAGCAATTGATGATGCTGTCATAAATTTTATGGCAGAAAAAGGATTTATTCCAGAATTTGGTGCCCGACCTATGAAGCGAGCTATTAAACAGTATTTAATGGTTCCTATATCTCGACATATCTTGCAACATCCAACAAAAAAACATATGTCTGCTCATGTTCAACATGATACTATAGTTATCATCTAATTATCTACAAGATAAAGACAGTTATGGATAACTGTCTTTATCTTGTACAGCTCTTAAATTGTCATTTTGTAAACTTAAATATTGCTACAAATGCAAAATATATCTAAAATATACATACAAAAATAACATTTTATTAAAAAGAAGATTACAATTTGTCAAAATTTTATTTTAAAGTAAAATTATAAAAAAGCTCTATAAAAAATAAATCTCATGTAATAATTGCTTTTAAGTTATCAAAATCAACAATATTACAATAAGACTTGTCATTATGAAATTTAAAACATCAATATCAGGAATTTCTATATGAAAAGAAATATGAACATTATTGCAATGTCATTCGTAATACATTGTCATGTAATTTTTGGAACAGGTCATGATACAGAACATAGAAGAGCTTGCGAAATTTCATCGAATTCAACTTCAAGCAATCATGATCTTACTGTTCGCGCAACGCGACATGATAGCTATCCAATAAAAAAACGTCAATTGCTAAAGAAATTCTGCTGCTGCATATATTCAAAAAAAACAGATGCGCAAGCTAAGCAAAAAGCTAGAAAGTATGCTCAATTAACTGATCCCGCAAAAGATACACCTACAAGCACCGATCATGGCACTTATGCTCAACGTTATTTTTGTTGTTTTGGTCGCAGCAGAAACAATTCAATTGCAGTTGAAACTAATCTTGATAACAGTCCTGTGTCAATTCAAAAATCTAAACCTAGATAATAGACTTATTTCATAACCTATAGACAGCATAATTTAGCCTACGCTTCGCTACGGCGACAGAAGACGGCTGCTGCCGTAAAACGCTGTATTTCATGAGTGAATTAGTCCCACCGGACTCATGAGTTCCCGGAGATTGCAGAGCAATCGCAGGGTTTTGAAAGAGATCTAATATAAAAACTGCTTATCTTTAACAAAGCTCTTGATGTTCTTGTTATTAAATATCCCTTTTTAAACTTACTTTATATCAATATAGGCTATCACTTTGCACCATTTATCTGTCAAAATCACATTCATTTTTTGATCTTTTTGACATATAAATTGACGTCATAATTTTATTTTTGCTAGAGTATGCATGACATATTTCTGGTTAAAAAATTAAGTCTTAAAAAATATTTTTTATGTCAAAAATATTTTATCGTTATAAAAAAAGGATGCGATATGATTATTACAATAGGCGCTATCAAAGGCGGTTGTGGCAAATCTTTAATAGCAACAAATCTTACCGTACTACGATCACAGTTAGGAAAAAAAGTATTGCTCATTGATGCCGACGAACAAGGCACAGCAAGTGACTGGTCTGATCATAGAATTGGTCTTGGCATCAAAACTCAATGGACATGTGTCAGACTTAGGTCAAATGCAGTACGAACTGAAGTCATCAAACTCAAAGAAAATTATGATGACATTATAATTGACTGTGGAGGAAGAGACACAACGTCACTTCGAGCGGCACTCATGGTATGTGATATTTTTGTAGTACCATTTCAACCAAAAAGCTTTGATATCTGGACCGCTACAAAAGTATCTGAACTTATTGAAGAAGCACGCATACTCAATTCCAAATTAAAAACCTATGCATTTATTAATTGTGCTATGGCTCGTGGCAATGATAATGATGATGCAAAAAAAATCTTAAATCAAATTCCAGGTATAATTTTATTATCTCAAACCATCGGAATGAGAAAATCTTTTTCTAATGCAACCTCAGAAGGGCTTGGTGTTTGCGAAACAAAAATAGACAAAAAAGCTATTGAAGAGATAAAAGCCCTTTCAGAAATGATTTTTATAAATCAAGATATGTCATTTTTAATGCATAATGTACTAAAAAATGACATCAATACCTTACAAATTTAATAAAAAAATAGCATAAAAAGGACAATTTCATGGCAATTAAAGAGCTTAAAAAAACAACCAAAAATATGGCCCTTGATCTAGAAAAAAACGTTGAAAACTTCATTTTAAAAGGAGGCTCACTTGCTGAAAATTTTAACGAAGAATTAACAGAAAAAGATGATGATCATCGCATGACACTTCGCATCCCAAAAGAATTAATGGCAAAGATCGACACAAAAAGAAAGCAACGCATAGGAAAGATTTCGCGCAACTTATGGATTTTAGAAACCATAGACAGAGCAACAAGAAAATAATCGCTTAAATTTGAAATTTGCTGCAAAAAAATAAAATCAAAAAGGAGAGTTCTATGAATCGCATCAATAAATATTTTTTTTATTGTATCTTATATGCCCTGCAAATCGTTACAATCAAAAGTTTAAATCTTTCTGTAACTTATGCCACATCAAACTCTGGCTCAGTTACTATAACTCAAACTGCTGTAAAAAAAATTATAAATAATATTGGCAATAAAAAATTTTTACCTTATCCGTACAACCAATTAAAATATGACATAGGCTCAAGTTCATATATATTAGTGTCCAAAACCCCTACATATACTTTATTCAACGTACAAAATAACTTTACAGATAAAAATAATAATCCAATTGCAACAGCTGCAACCTATGATGCATCTGGAAATCTACTTACAGTTATACAAGGAGCTTGCTTAACAAGCTTACTTGCTCAATATGGTATTGTTATAAATGAATCAGGAAAACAATCTTTAGGCGTTGCAGGCTTGCAACCAAGCATGCAACTTAATATTTCTGATAAAGCCTTAAGTCCTGGGCAAAGCGGAATTTCAATGATTCATGCCGGATCTGCAGGTTTTCCTAGCCTAGCTATTACATCACCTGTAACTTACAGTAAAATAAAATTTTATTTTTACTATAATACCATCATGCAAAGCTATTTTATCATGCAAGTTAATGGTAACTCAATTTATTATATTAATATGGTAAATGGTTGCACATATAACCTAGATGGATCTAATAAAGCTACAGAAAATCCTGTAGGAATTTTAACTAATAGCACAACAAATAACTTCTTTTTACCTTATCTAAATAATGATGGTTATTTACAATGCTTGATGCAATATCATGCGGCAGGAAACACGTACAGTGATTTTAGTAATACAGAAAATAATTTTCAATCAAATGCTACAGATCCAAAATCTCATCAAAATGCACTTGCCAATACCTTAGTTGGCCTAAGCTCTCCTTACAACAGCGTGACAGTCTATCAAATGCCAATTCCAACAACCCCAATTCCTCCTATGCCTGATCTTTCTTTAATAACAACATATAATGTGTATTGGAATAGCACTACACCGACAAGCTACACAATAAGCCCTGAATATACATGGCAAAATTTACAAATATTACCTATCGATATGACATCTAGAAACCTACTCAATCCTATGCCATCATCAACATATACAAGAGCCGCTATTATACTCAAATCAAATGTTATATATGCTGTTATATTTGCAGGTCAATTTTTTATAGCAACTCAAAAAGGTAACAATAATTCTTACATCCTGACTTCTGGATCAAATCAAATTACCATGTCTATTCAAGTTGACAGTGTAACTCAAGTTAAATATATTTCTTTTGTAGCAGAATCTACAACGTATAATTATCAACTTCCTTTTACGCCATTGTCGACAACTGCGCAACAAAATTATCAAACTCATGCATGGCTTGTAGGTCAAATAACTGATGCATTAGGCAATGTTCTTTTAGTTAAAAATTTGCCAATGAGCAATGCTGGCAATGTACAATTAACACCTGTTTCAATAAGCTCTATTCAAAATATTCCAACAGACCCAACAGCTTTAAATGCTTTAAATAATAACATTGAATCAATTGCACAAGATACTGTTAATCAAAGATTTTTAACGATGGTATACCCTACTGGAGGATCTCAAACCCCTTCATACAGCTATCTAACTCAAAACTGTTATGCTGATCTTGCAACTGGCATATTATTTACAACACAAGGTTTATTAACTGGTGCTACATTACAACTTTCTGATTTAAATGCTTTAACAGCTCAATTGCAACTATCAGTAGTGAAAAATGGCAATGTTACCTTCTTAAGTTATACAGGACTTACAACAACCCTAAGTTCTACAAATCAAACATTAACTCCCCAATCCACGAACACATCAACGAGTACAACGCAAACAACGCCCATTATAACTAATCCTCAAATCATTGCCTTGCAACAAGAAAACACTTCCTTACAAATTCAAATCAATCAATTACAAACAACTATACAAACATTAAAAGCAAAAAATAAACCGCATGATCCAAATGTGCTCGATGCTCTGACAATTAATCAACATAAAATAATGATCAACACACAACAAATAACTGATAATAATAAACAAATAAGTGCGCTACAAAAACAACAAGACAGCCTACCAGTCACAGGATCATACAAATCAAATGTTATTGGAAGATTAAACTCTAAAAAAATTAAACGTAAAAAAGAACCTATAATTAATAGACTTATTTCATAACCTATAGACAGCATAATTTAGCCTACGCTTCGCTACGGCGACAGAAGACGGCGGCTGCCGTAAAACGCTGTATTTCATGAGTGAATTAATTCCACAGGACTCCCCTGGTCTCCAGAGATTGCAGAGCAATCGCAGGGTTTTAAAAGAGATCTATTAAACTAAAAAAGCGTTTCTTATGATAAACGCTTTTTTAGTTTAATACAGAAAATATATCTTTATTTAATTTTTGCATCTTGCGTAAACAATATGCCTCCTAATGGTTTTCTATCTGCTTCTTCATTCAAAATTTCTTCTGCTATAAGACATCCAAATGATTCTTGATAATAATGACTTACTGGCTTTTGATCTTTTGAGTCATATTTTGATTGATCTTTTGATTTATCTTGAAGCTTTACAGCATTTGATTTTTTCAACAATTCTTTTGATTCAGCTGAATAAGCTTGTGTCATCAGACAATTAAATAATATAAAAAAATATACATTTTGACTCATAAATTTATTCCAAAATCTTAGCATTAAGTAGATACTACTTATATTTTAATATTTAAATTACTTTGCATAACTATCAATTTTATACCTTGCACACCAAGATGTAAAAATATATTTTATAAACAAAAGTTTTTGATATTTTTCTTCTAAAATACTTAAAGAATTATTTTCAATCAAAAAAATTCTGGCACATATGCATGTATGAATTAATTTATATCGCTTAATTTGCAAAGCCAAAATCTCTATTTCATCATGCAACGCAATCGAAAACTCAACTAAAGAATATATAAAATCTGTTGGATGTGTTGGATGAATATAACGCTGTTCGAGTGCAATCAACAGATCGCGCTCTAATTGCTCATGTGAACAATTTAATAAATCTTGCAACGTTTTATCTGATTGCCAGTTTGACCAAGATGCATCATCATAAATCATCTGATTTGTTTGATATAACTGATAAGCGTAATAACTATATCCTGCTATCATTCCAGTCATGATCACTTCAAATAAATTTTGATACAAAAATGATTCCAAGGTATTTTTAGCAGATACACAATGAGATTTCATATCAGATAATACTTCAGCCACATTTAAATTCGTCGCAGTTGCATCAGATTGTGCATGAGCGCAAGCAGTTTGATTTTGCCCGCCTTGATTTTGCCCGCCTTGATTTTGCCCGCCTTGATTTTGGTCGGTTTTTTGGTCGGTTTTTTGGTCGGTTTTTTGGTCGGTTTTTTGGTCGGTTTTTT
>CANCGK010000015.1 GCA_947377595.1 bacterium
GTTGTTCATTAACCAAGTACGTCAAACAATTAGTGGGATGTCATTTGGACCAAAAGAAACAACAAGTGGTGGTAAAGCTTTAAAATTTTATGCATCAGTTCGGTTAGATATTAGAAAAATAGCATCATTGAAAAAGAATGAAGTTCATTTTGGAAATAGAGTTGCTGTAAAAGTTGTAAAAAATAAAGTTGCTGCACCTTTTAAAAGTGTTGAAATTGATTTATTATTTAATGAAGGTATTAGTAAAGAACTAGAATTGTTAGATATGGCGATTGCTCGCAATATTGTTAAACAATCTGGTTCGTGGTTTTCATTTGGTGATGTTAAATTAGCACAAGGTCGCGAACAAGTTTTAGCACTTTTTAAAGAAGATGCAAAAATATTTGGCGAGATTATGGCTAAGGTTAAAGAAACTTTAGTTACAGTTTAAAACATATACAAATTGATGTGTAGGAGTTAATTTTACATTGAAGAAAAACTCTCGTAAAAATTTGGTTAACGATCAAATTATCGCAGATAACGTTCAGGTAATATCTGCAAGTGGCGAAAATTTGGGAGTTGTACCATTAAAAAAAGCTTTAGAACTAGCTCAGCTTGCGCGATTAGATTTAGTTTTACTCGACGAGCTTGATGGGTTAGTCCCTTTAGTTAAAGTTATGGATTTTGGCAAGAATCTTTACGCTAAGAAAAAGAAGCTTGCTGAAGGAAAGAAAAAGCAAAAAGTTATTAAAACTAAAGAGCTTAAAATGGAACCAAAAATTGGAATCCATGATTATCAAACAAAGATGAATCAAGGAATTAAGTTTTTGCAATCCGGTAATAAGCTTAAAGTTACATTAACTTTTAGAGGTCGTTTAGCAAATCTTAAAGAACAACGTGGCGCAGAAATGTTTGCGCAGGTTGATCAGACGTTTCTTGATGCAGGCCTATTAAATATTGCGCAGGAAAATGATTTAAAAGCGGGCCCATTTTGGTCAAGAATTTATTACTTAAAAGCAAAATAAGGTTGAACTATGCCTAAGATGAAAACAAACTCATCAGCAAAAAAAAGATTTTCAAAAAAAAGTGATACAACGATTAAGTTTTCACAAGGATTTCGTCGTCACTTATTAACAAAAAAAACAACAAAAAGAAAACGTGATTTACGTCAAGGTAAATATGTTGGAGCTTCTGACATCAAACGTGTTTTAAAATTGTTGCCATATTAATTTACATTTATAGTTAGGGATATAGAAGATGTCACGAGTTAAACGTGGGATGCACTCAAAAAAACGACACAAACGTTTATTAAAACAAACTAAGGGTTATTACGGACAACGCAAGAACGTTTTCTGTCGTGCAAAAGAAACATTAATGCGTGCTTGGGCGTATGCTTTCCATGGTAGAAAATTAAAGAAACGTAATATGCGTAGCTTATTTATCGTGCGTATTAACGCAGCGGTACGTCCATTTGGAATTCCATACAGCCAATTTATTTCAAAATTAAACAAATCTAACATTATTCTTAACAGAAAAATGTTGGCTCAAATCGCGGTTTTTGAACCAGCTGTATTTGCAAAAATTGTTCATATTGCAAAAAATTAACGATATCTTGACTCGACTAGTTTATTCATACTAGACTGTCTTGAAAATTGGTTTATTTGTAAAATACACAAGCAAAAAGGAGAGTGTAATGGAAACAATGCCTGCAAACAGACAAGAGCAAAATTTGCAAGAAAACTACAATCTTAATCTAACTCTTTTGGAAGAAAAAGTTATTCGTTTAGTTGATATGGTTAAAAGCCTCAAACTTTCGAATCAATCTTTGCAAGAAGAGAATCAAATGTTAAAACATCAATTAATGAAAACTGAAACTTCTTTAGTTGCAGAAACTAAAGATCTTGAAGAATTGAGTCAAGAAAAAATGATGACCAAAATGATTGTTGATGATTTAATTAGAAGTATTGATTCTTTAGTTGACCAAAAGGAATAAGGTGGACTCAGGATTAAAAAAGTATCGAGCTCATATTTTTGGAGACACTTATGCAATCATAAGTGACGAAAAAGAAACTCTGATTTTAGAGGCTGTCAAAATTGTTGATGGTGTTATGCGTGAAATAGCAGATACTTCACAAGCTGTAGACCCAAAAAAAATTGCTGTATTAACTGCTTTAAAAGTAGCAACCAGAGCGTTGCACGTTGAAGCTATTATGGAGCAAGAAAAACGCTTGTCGAGTCGAATTATGAATGTTTTAGATAGACAAGAAGCTATTTTATAATTTGATACTATCAAGCATAGTTTTTATATGTGTTGTTTTATACTAATAAGCCATCAAGGTCACCCTTTTTGGCTTATTATTTTTGATTAGAAATTAGAACTTTAGAAAAATATATACGAGATTAATGAACAGAAATAGGAATATACATGGTAGCAATTTTATTAGTTGCAGGAATCGGCACGATCATAGCAGGGCTGGTTCTTTTATATTTTGCTCAGCAAAAAATGGCAAAAGCGCATGATCTTTTAGAACAATCTGCAGAAAAATGGAAAAATGTTAAGCGTAATATCGATAATGAACGCAGAGAAGCTTTACTTAAAATTAAAGATGAGCTGCATGCAAAACGTAAAGAATTTGATTTTGAATTAAAACAAGAACGTATCGAGCATGATCGGTATCGTGAAAAAATGAATCAAAAGTACGAAGGCATCGCAAAAAAAGAACAACGTCTTGATGATATGCGCGTAGAATTACAGCAAAAAGAACGTGAAATTTTAAAAATGAACGATGCTGTACGTGCAAGCGAAACGAAATTAAAATCATTGTATGATGATTTAATTTTAAAACTTGAACAATTAAGTAACATGACGCGCGAAGATGCTAAACGAGCATTGATTGCAACGTTAGAAGACGAAGTTAAATATGTTAGCGAAAAATGGATTCAAAAAGTTGAATCAGAAGCTCGTGATACTGCAAAAAAGCGTGCAGCAGATATTACTGTTACTGCAATGCAACGTTACATTGCAGATCAAGTGACCGAAATGACATCTGGTGTTGTGCATCTTCCAAATGAAGAGATGAAAGGTCGCATCATTGGTAAAGAAGGTCGCAATATTAAATCTTTAGAAATGGCAACAGGTATGGAATTTGTGATTGGTGATACGCCAGAAACAATCACCATTTCTGGATTTAATCCAATTCGAAGAGAAGTTGCAAAACGATCCTTAGAGCGTTTGGTGCAAGACGGTAGAATTAATCCAACTCGCATCGAAGAGACTGTTGCAAAATGCGAAGAAGAAATTGATGAATTAATTCAAGAGTATGGTAAAAATGTGATTCTTGAATTTAATTTACAAGGGATTCACCCAGAAATTATTACATTATTGGGTAAATTGCATTTTAGAACAAGTTATACACAAAATGTTTTACAACATGTCAAAGAAGTTGCGATTTTCTCTCGTATGATTGCAGAAGAACTTGGACTTGATGGTAACGTTGCGTTTCGAGCAGGGTTATTGCACGATATAGGTAAAGCTGTTTCTGCCGATGTCGAAGGACCTCACGCGTTAGTTGGTGCTGATATTGCAAAACGATGTGGCGAAAATGAAGAAGTTGTTAACGCAATTGCAGCTCACCACGAAGAAGTTCCGTACAAAAGTATTTATGCACCGATTGTCGTGATTGCAGATACTATTTCAGCGTCTCGTCCTGGTGCTCGCAGAGAAACATTCTCAGCTTACATTAAAAAGTTAGAAAAGTTAGAAGAAATAGCAAATTCCTACAGCGGTGTAAAAAAAGCGTATGCTTTGCAAGCTGGTAGAGAAATCAGAATTATCATCGAAGAAGATCAGTTAGATGATGATAAAACTGCAATTTTAGCTCGTGATATTGCAAAACGTATTGAAGAAGAAATGAGTTTTCCTGGTCAAATTAAAGTTAGTGTGATCAGAGAAAAACGTGCGGTCGAATACGCTCGATAAAAATGAGTATTGATTGTGCCTAGTAAAGATAAGGGCTGGTGGTGAAAAACTATCAGCCCTTTTTTGCGTAAAATTCACCTTGTGATACACTGATTGCATCTTATTTTACAAAGGAGCTTGCATGGTTATGTTAGGTATTGATCCAGGATTTTCGGTTACAGGATATTCTATTCTACAAAAAAATAAAAACCAGGTGATTATGCTTGATCATGGATTTTTAAAATTGCCAGTAACTCAAACTTTATCGCAAAGAGTTGCAATGTTTTATGATACGTTAGTAGAAAAAATAAAAATGTATCAAGTGACAGCGCTATCTTTAGAAACTTCTTTTCTTGGTAAAAATGATCAAACTTTTTTAAAGCTCGGATATTTACGAGGAGTGTTGTATTTAATTGCAGCGCAGTATCAATTACAGATATTTGAATTTGCTCCTCGACAAGTTAAGCAAACGGTCACTGGTTATGGTGCTGCAGATAAAGAACAGGTGGCAAAAGTTTTGTCAATGTTGTTTCCTGCTATTTCTAAAACTCTTAAATCTGATGTCACTGATGCGATCGCAATTTCTTTATGCGGGTTATGGCAGTCAGAAAATAATAGGTAGGTTGCAAGTTCTTTTGTTGACATAATTTACAAGTCGCCCATCTGAATGAAATGTTGATTCATAAAGACTTTTTATTTTTTATGGCATAAAATATCAATGTTTATTGCGTATAATAAAAGCTTTTTGCACTTGGCTAAATTTGCCGATATGATTGATTCAATATATACTTAATGAGTAAAATACATTTTGTTTTATATAAAAATATTAAAGGCTAGGAATCATGAAATATATACATTATATTTTTATGCATGCATTACTCATTCAAGCAACATTCATTCAATCGGCACAATTTCCTCCTGTTTCTTTTTGCGAAAAGCTATCAATGCGATGCGATCTTTTGGTGGCAAAATGTTGTGGATATACTGAACAAGATGTGCTGGTTGATGCAGCTCATTTACCAGATCCACGCAGACTTGAAATTTGTTTAGCATTAGGCATTGGATCATTAAAAAAGAAAGACTCTCAAGGGCATACTGCTTTATCAGCAGCTCGGTTAGTAGATGCTCAGAAAAGCATTGTAATTATTAAGCAAGAACTAAAAAAAGAAAAGCAAAAAGAGCAAGAAGAGCAAGGCAGCATGAGCCCAATTTCTGTCACTGATATAAAAATTTTTAATACCAAAATAGATTAAATTTAAAAATAAGTCAGATTGCAATGCGCGCGTTTCATTAATGTCAAATTAATTTCAGATGATAATTTTATTTTAAAATAACGATAAATTTCGCACAATTTAATCAATAATCAATCAAGGATGCATATGTATTTAGTTTTCTTTCTCTATGCGCTACTCGCATCGACTTTTTCGATCGGAAAAATGTTGTTAGATATTTTGCCTCCTCTTTTTTTGATTTCGATAAGAATGATTATAGCAGGGACTATTTTATCATCCGTATGGTATGCATTCGATCGTCAGATCAAAATTAAAGTATCTGATTGGTGGTTGTTTGCAATTGTTGTTATATTTCATATTTTATTACCTTTTACATCAGAATATATTGCACTGCAATATATTTCGCCTTCATCAGCATGTTTGATGTATAATTTATCTCCATTTATATCAGCATTGTTTTCGTATTTTATTTTTAATGAAACTATGACTTTAAAAAAATGGATTGGCTTTGCAATTGGCATTGCAGGCATTGGGTTATACCTACAATCGCAATGTTGTATTGATTTAGGATTTTCTTGGGCAAATGGGTTGATGTTATTATCTGTTATTACGTCCTGCCTTGGATGGATTTTTGTGAGAATTTTAGTAAAAAATAAAGGATATTCAACCCTTTTAGTCAACGGCGTTGCAATGTTTATCGGTGGATGGATAGCTTTACCATTTTCGCGATTATTCAACGAAACGATAGATCTGCAAGTTATAAATATACCTCATCTTTTAGGACTTTTAACTTTAATGATTTTGATTGCTAATATCATTTTTTATAATTTGTATGGTTATCTTTTAAAAAAATATACAGCAACATTTTTATCATTTGCCGGATTTGTTACCCCATTATTTGCAGCTTTTTTTCAATGGCTTTTTTTTGGAACTTTAGTTCCACATGAATTTTTTATAACGGTCGGCATTGTAGGTCTTGGTATTTTTATTTTTTATCAAGAAGAGCTTAAACAAGGGTATATTGCCTAGATTTTTTATGTAACTAATCAGCACTATAAAAGCCTACGATATCGCTATGCTTATCTTTAAAAATGCTAAAATTAACGCGATGTTAGTAAGTGCGCAAGAATCTATGAGTAATTATGAATTAAAATAACTTCATACAATCTGAACAAGGCCGGTAAAAAAACACTGGCCTTTTTTTGCGCTTAAAATTTCAAACATTATGATTACACGAAAGCCTTATCAATAGCTATTTAATGCACGCTCTTGCATTCTGAAGATATTTTAAACAATAAGATGATTGAAATACAAATGCAAGCTTTCAGGAATTCTGATCGTGGATCTGTACTAGATCAAGGTGTAACTGATATGATAGGATCTTATGTAACTAATCAGCACTAAGATAAAAGCCTACGATATCGCTATACTCATCTTTGAAAATGTAGGCGGCGGCCACTAAACGCTTTTTCGATGCAAAAAAGAGTGCATTAGGCCAATCGGCCTCTTAATTTTTCGAAAATTTTCGTAGAAAAGGTAGGGCAAAAAACTATAAGCTGAGTAGTTACTTTAAAAATTTACAAATTACAATGAGTACTCGTTTATTGCTTATGGATGAGTACTCATTTTTTTAAAACAATTATTACATACTTTGATCTAATCAATGATTCTAGGAGTTTTTTATATCTTTTGTTAAAAACCATTGTTTTCTTGCTGTAACTTTTATTACAATGTAAATGTCTAAAATAAAAAAAGGAGTTTGAAATGAAAAAAATAAAAATATTAGTTTTAACTGGTATGATTTTTTTGAAATCTGATATGCATGCTGATGATATGGATCAAGATAGAGTATTTCAAGATGCTCCTCAGGCATCTACTTTTGATATACAATTGCCATTGCATGATATTATTAAAAATCAAAATTACAGTCTTGAAGAAAAAATGAATTTGATTAAAAAGTTGCTTGATGAAGGTAATATTGATATCAACGCGCAAGATGCAGACGGTAAAACAGCTTTGAATTTAATTGCTTTTTATGCAAGTGATCCTGCATTAGCACAGCTATTGATCGATCATGGGGCCAAAGTAAACGAACCAGATATGTTTAATGAAACTCCATTACACAATGCAATGACTAAAGAAAATTTGATTCTTGCTGCAATGTTATTAAAAAATGGAGCTGATATAGATTTTAAAAATGATAAAGAAATGACTCCTGCAGATTTAGCAAGATCAAAAAAAAGCATGGAATTATTAGGAGTTGAAAAAGAGGTTGTTAAATAAGCTTAATAAACCAGGATGTAGTCATGCACAAAAATAAAATTATATTAAACAGATACTTGTTTGTCATTTTAATTTCTTTATGGCTACAAGCAGATAACCCTATTCACAATTCTATTTATAATGTTCCTTATACGACAGGTATTTATAATAGTAATAATACATTTGTTGAAGATGAAGTATTTACTCAAGATTTTAATGGTAATGAAGATGATTTAGATGTGCAAGATAATAGCATGCAACAAGTTAATTCTCGACATAATAGCCTTTTACATAATGCAGTGATTGCCAATAAAATAGATGATGTGAAAAATATCTTACAAGATGGCAAAATTTATATAAATTATCAAAATAAAGATGGTAGAACTGCATTGCATGATGCAGCTGCTGCAGATAACAGCTCAATGGTATTATATTTAATCGAACATGGAGCAGATGTTTCTATGCAAGATTATGAAGGTTGGACGCCTTTGCATGTAGCCGTTCATGCAAATGCTTTTGATGTGACCAAAATATTACTTGACCATCATGCTGATAATAATTTGCGTAATGCAGATGATAAAATAGCTTTAGATTATGCAACTAACGATATCATGAAAAATATTTTCAGACATCTAGATATTTAATTATAATAACCCATGCCTGTGTTGTTCATGGCTTGCATATTATTAATCCTAATTTCATCATGAACTTGTTGTTGTTGACTTATCAATTCTTCTGGGTTGACTGCTGTTTGAGCATCTTTTTTTATTTTTAAAGCATTTTGTAATGAATTAATCATATTTTTCAAAACATGAATTTTATCTTGTATGAGCTGTGATGTAAGATGTAAGGATTGGTTGAAAGTTTCTAATCCACTTTGAGTATTTTGTAATTCATGCGCTGTTTGCATGGTCTGCAAACCAATTGCAATACCTTGTATGCGATTATCTGTTTCTACAAGATTATCATCAGCAAGATGATCTTGTAGATCTTGTAGATGAGTTGTCATGGTTTGTAAATTTTTCATAATTTCAATTTCACCAGATACCATCATGCAAGCCTGTTTGGTAATCATAATTTGCCCACTTAATTCTATAGATTTATCAGAATTTTCGATCAATTCTAGAGATTGACGTACGTCATCTATCTTTTTTTGAACACTGTCAAGATTGTCAAAATTTAAATTTTGACGTAAAAAGCTTACTCTTTTTATAATTGAGCTGATATCTAAAATTGAATACATATATTGATTAATTGATATTGTATCTTGCCATATGCGAATAATTCCTTGGCTTGTTGTGTTAAGATCAAATAATCCTGCAGGTTTATTTACATCATTCATAGTCGTTTCGTGATTGTCATAGATAATTTGCGGCATTGTAGTTGATATTCTCTTGATGCTTATTTTTTCAATGGGATAATTATCATAAGATACGATGGTTGATGTGCTTTCTGGATTGTTAATATCATTTAAAAATTGATTTTCATCTGGTTGAGCAATGCTTGTTATTGATTGATGATCAGTTGTTATGGTTATTGTCGCTTGCCCTGCAGTAGAATTAATGATAGTGATATTGTTTGTATACAATTGATGCGTACAAATTAATATACAAACTATGTTTTTATATATGTTTTGCATGACTATCCTTTTTTGTAAAATAGATATTTTTGAAAAAATATCGTAACATATATACATTAACAAAAGCAATAAAGCTTTTGTAGATATACATTTTTAATGCACGCCTGATCGATTTTTTCAAAATACTATCGATAAGGCGATTTTTAATGTTCAGCATTTTTATAGTATGATGATATTTTAAAAGGAAATATAATGGCGATGGTGCGAAATATTTTATTATCGATAATGTTATTAGTTTGCTTTACACAGCATGCTGCATGTAATTTTGATCTCATGATTCATGATGCAGATCTTTTGCAAGATGATTGTGATGAAATATATCCACTTGATAATTTAAATAGAATTTTTATTATGCCAGAAATTCATGACGATCATGTCGCTTTAGAAGATTGCAGTGATATGCAAAAAGATGACGAGCGTGATGAAAGTACGATAGATATGCCAAATTCCATAATTGCTTTGCATGATGAAACTATGAATCACTCTGGATTATGTATGGTAGATGATGTCGATCAAATGATTGTATCTGATCTGCATGATGAGATAGTTTGCGTTCCTCATGAATTAATTAATTCAGTCAAAAAAGCTCAGAAAAAAAAGCAAAAGTTAGATAAAAAAAATAAGAGAAAATTTTTACAAAGATTTAAAAAAAATGAAAATTAATATTTATATATACATATTATGTAATTTGCTCTTTATCGGCAATTTTTATGCAGCTGATATAAAACTTACAAAAGTTGGTGATAGGTATACTGATCCAACAAGTACAATGCCATTACAACTTTGCTCATGTGACAATTTATCTTGTCAAAAAGATTTCAGTTTCGGCAAAGATCTAGATAAATTGACTGTGTTATTAACTATGCATCAATTTAGAAATGCTATTTTGGAAAAACTCAGCCCAGATGCAAAAGATGGCTTATTATATATAATATCTATTTTAGATATTCAAAACCTTGCACATTTTGATGAAAAAGTTTTTTTTGAAAAACAAAAAGCAAGACAAGAAAGTTCTCGCAAGCTTCAGGATAAAGATGACAAAAAAGGTATTGCAGTAGAAAAAAAAGATCCTCATGAATTAACTATGTTGCAGATTCTCTGTTCATTTGATATGAATGATATAGGTTTTAAAATTGACATTAATAGAGATGAGTATAAGCCGTTACATTGGATTGCTCGTATGCATGAACGACCTGATCATGCACGTATTTTATTGTCGTTTGGTGTTGATCCTAATCCATTAAATGAGCAATTTAAAACGCCATTAGATCTTGCACTAGAAAGGCGTAACAAACAAATGGCTGAGTGTTTTATAGATCACGGTGGTCGATGCAGTAAGCCATCATCTATACGATTTTTATTAGAAAAAAATGTGTTAAAAAGAATAATATTACCCATATCATTACAAGAGCGTATTTCATGAAAAATTTATTTTTAGCTATCATCATATCTTCTTACAGTTACAACTTTTTGCAAGCAGCACAAGCAGAAGATACTTTTACAACTCCAAAGCGAAAATTGAAATCGCCACAACCAGTTATTATTGTAACGCCTGCACAAGACACTGTACACGTTGATCAATCAGCAGAAAGATCTTTAGTATTAGATGTAAAATTAGATCATGATGAATTTGATTATGCAAGTGATACGTCTTGTTCGTCACAAAAATCAACAAGTAGTCGAGATAGTTTTAAAGATCTCATAGACGAACATGTGCAAACACCAATACAATTTAGCGCTCAATCATCGAGAGTAAGTAAAGCGATCGCCCTTGCAAAAAAAAGAAGTAGAAAAGAAGAAAATACTATTCAAGATGAAAGCTTGACTCCTCAAGATTATTACGATGAATTTTTAAAAATAATTCGTACAAAAAATGATATAAGCACGTCGTCAACAACCTCACTTTCCTTGTTTGTTGATTACTTGCGTACAATAAAACAAAGCACAATTCCTACCAATAGTGATGGGCAAAATCCAGCTCATTTTGTTTATAATAAACCTCAATATCAAGCTTTTTTGCCTATAATTACAAGATTTCGTCCTGCTTGGTTATCACAGAAAGATTATTGCGGCAAGCTTCCTGAAGATTATAAATTTGTACCTAAAAAAACATATTTAAAACAAAAAAGAAAAAAAAGAAAATAGTTACAAATTAGCTTATGAATTCTATATTTTTTACTTTTACGAATCCTCCTGGTAAACTAATATACTATACATATATCATTTTTAATGGAGCGTTATGAGCAAATTACCAGATATTACAACAAATTTTCCTGAATGGTACCAAGAGGTTATCTATGCAGCAGAATTGGCTGATCAAGCGCCAGTTCGTGGATGTATAGTTATTCGACCTTATGGTAATGCAATTTGGGATGAAATTAAAACAGTACTGGATAAAAAAATCAAAGATACTGGTCACGAAAATGCAATTTTTCCAGTTTTGATTCCTTTATCATTTATAGAAAGAGAAGCTGAACATATCGAAGGTTTTGCTCCAGAGCTTGCCATTGTAACCCATGCTGGTGGAAAAAAGTTAGAAGAACCGCTTGTCGTTCGTCCAACATCAGAAACCATGGTGCATCATATGTTTGCCAAATGGATTAAATCATATCGAGATTTACCATTAAAAATTAATCAATGGGCAAACGTTATGCGCTGGGAAAAACGTCCTCGAGCATTTTTACGAACATCAGAATTTTTCTGGCAAGAAGGTCACACAGCTCACGAAACGCAAGAACAAGCGTTAGAAGAAACTTTATTAATGCTCAGTGAATATGTTGATCTTGCAGAAAATTATTTAGCGATTCCTGTAATTCAGGGTAGAAAATCTGCATCAGAACAATTTCCAGGAGCACAAGCAACGTATACATTCGAAGCGTTTATGATCGATGGTAAAGCTTTACAGATGGGGACATCTCACCTGTTATCACAAAATTTTGCAAAATCATTTGATATGAAATTTCAAAATAAAGAAGGTCAGATGGCCTATCCTTATTTGACAAGTTGGGGCGCTACAACTCGTTTAGTTGGTGCGATCATTGCAAGTCATGGTGACCAAAATGGTTTGGTGTTACCACCGCGCATTGCTCCAATCCAAGTGATTATTGTACCTATTTATAAAACAGAAGAGCAACAAGCTCATGTTTTTATGATTGCACAAGAAATCGTTGCTCAATTAAAAAAAGCTGGAATTCGTGCACAGTGTGATACTAATGATCAGATGAAGCCAGGTGCTAAATTCTTTAAGTGGGAAATGCGTGGTATTCCATTACGTATCGAGCTTGGGCCTCGTGATATCGAAAATAATGTAGCATTAGTCGCATCAAGACTTGGTGGTGATAAACAAACTATAGCTCTTGATCAATTACATCATCAAATTCCAGGTATGCTTGAAACTATACAACATCAGATGTTTGATCGCGCTCAGCAGCGATATGCAAAGATGTGGCATAAGGTAGACAAACTTGCAATTTTTGGTAAGCAATTAGAAGAACAAGCGGGAATTTATCAAACTGGTTGGTGTAAAGATGCTGCTTGTGAGCAACTTTTAAAACCATATACAGGTTCAATTCGTTGCTTACTCGAAAATAGCCACGAAATGAAAGAGTGTTTTGGTTGTGATATGCCAGCAGTGGTCGATGTTATTGCAGCAAAATCTTATTAAAAATAACGTAACTACTCAGCTATAGTTTTTTGCCCTACATTTTCTACGAAAATTTTCGAGAAAGTTAAGAGGCCGGTGGGCCGAATGCACTTATAAAAAGCGTTTAATAGCCGCCGCCACCGACATTTCCCAAGATGAACATAGCAATATCGTAGGCTTTTATCTTACATTTTAATAGTGCTGATTAGTTACGAAATAACATCATAAAAAAATTAACAGGAATATTATGAAACCGTTTAAAAAAAATAACGCACAAAAAAAGACTGGTGCTTTTAAGCCAGACGAACACGGAAATAGTTCATTGCACAATGCAATTATTCACGAAAACATAGAGCTGGTTCAACAATTATTATCACAAAAATCAACGAATATTAATGTGAAAAATAATCTTGGCGATACGCCATTAGGTTTAGCATTATTGTTACAACAAGTGCAAGCAGCAGAATTATTAATTGCTGCAGGTGCAGATATTAATATTCAAGATGAGGAAGCTTACACTCCGTTGCATGATGCAGCAGGGTATGGCAATCTTGAATTAGTTCAAACATTACTCAATGCAAAAGCTGATATTCACATTCTTGATTGTGATGATCGCACACCATTGTTCCATGCAATCGTTGCAAATAATGTACCAGTTGCACAATTATTAATTGGCGTAGGTTCATTGGTTAATATTCAAGATAATTTAGATAAAACGCCGTTACACGAAGCTATTATGGCAGATAATCTTGAGCTCGTGCAATTGTTATTACAAGCAGGTGCTGACGTGCATCCGGGTGATATTAATGGATATCAACCATTACATAATGCAGCGGGCACAGGCAATGCCGATATTGCACAACTTTTATTAAATCACGGTGCAGATGTCAATGCGCGTAGTAAATTTCAAGATACTCCTTTGCATATTGCTGCATCAGATGATAAAACTCGTATTTTAAAAGTTTTATTAAGTGCCGGAGCTGATATTAATGCTCAAGATATTGATGGCATGACTCCATTACATATTGCAAGCGGAACAGGATTTCCGTTAGTGATAGAAACATTGGTTGCAGCAGGCGCAGATCTTAATATTAAAGATAAAAAAAATAAAAAACCTGTTGATTATGCAAAAAATAAAACGATTGCAGCATTATTTAAAAAATAAAAAGGATTTGATATGTACGCAAATAGTCCTTTACATGACGCAGCTTTTGCAGGCGATGTCTATAAAATTAGAGAATTACTTGACGAACAAGTAGATGTTAATGCTCGCAATAAAGATGACGAAACGCCTTTGCATTTAGCTTGTTTGCGCAGTCAAACGCAATCAGTTAAACTTTTACTGGCAGCAAGTGCAGATGTGAATGCCGAAAATAAATTTGGCAACACTCCATTGCACAATGCAGCAGGATGTGGCAGTGCAGCATTATTACAATTATTAATTGATGATCACGCTCATGTGAACATACAAAATGCAAAAGGGATGTCTCCCTTGCATGTTGCGGCAAAAAAAGGATTTACTAAAATAGTTCAATTTTTGATTCATCATGGCGCCGATGTACAATTAGTTAACAGCCAAGGACAAACAGCTTTTGATCTTGCTCCAACCGAAGAAATGAAAACCTGGTTATTATAAGATAACATTATAAAAAAAAAGAGAGGCGTATGATTATACGCCTCTCTTTTTTTGCATATCAAATAATGTATAAAACTAATTTATTTAAATACATATTCATTCTTAATTTCTTCTTCAACATCTGTAATTAATTGAGTTAACTCTACTTTAAACTCTGGATGAGCTAAGTTTATTACTCGCTCTCGTTCAATTGGATCTGTGAAATCTAAAGCACCGTGAT
>CANCGK010000016.1 GCA_947377595.1 bacterium
GTATTACCCATCGTAATACCCAAGGTTTTTTTTGGCAAATCTTTAATATGCCCGACTGTCGACATGATTGAAAATTCTTTGCCTAAAAATTTGGCAATAGTTTTAATTTTTGCAGGTGACTCTACAATAAGAAGTTTTTTCATGTTAAATTTATTTTGCCCAGTAAAGAATTTGAATTTTTATATTTGGTAATCTATTGCATAGTATATTTTGAGATGATTGTAAAAATCAATATTTTTGCAGCTTGTCAATCCTGATGCGATGTGATCATTGATCTAGAATGATTTTAAAAACAATAAAAAATATAGACCATTTTTTTAAGATTCATGTTTTTACGAAAAAAGTCAAATCAAGTTATGATTAATTATTATGCAAAGTGTATTGATTTTTATATTTCTCTTGTAACATGCAAGTTACTTTTTTTTGAAATGAGTATAATTTTTACCATGAGATTAATTTTTTTAAAAAAATAATATCGAACATAGATTTGTATGTTGTTTCGTGATAGATTACTCGATATTACAAGATTAAATGATTATACAGAAGGGATATGACCATGCATCTGTTTTTTAGATTTGCATATGCAAGTTGGTTGTATATTGCATTTCCAATTTTTATTATTATTCTTATTTTGCGTTATTATTATACACGTCAAATTTTGTATCAATTTCCTTTAACTGATTATATAGCTGATCGTATGCATATGACATGGCAGCGTCCTATGTATATTTTTTATTGGCTTCGCTTTATCATGTTATTTTTGCTGGTATGTTTATTGTGCAAGCCTCAATTAATTGATCAGAAATCTAAAATTACCGTTGAAGGTATTGATATTATGATGGTTTTAGATATTTCTGGAAGTATGGCTTCTTTTGATGACTTAAAAGATCGTAGATCTCGAATTACTATTGCACAAGAAGAAGGCATACGATTTGTTGAAAAACGATATAATGATGCAATTGGATTAGTTGTGTTTGGCAGTTATGCAATGATGAGATGTCCTATAACGCCTGATAAATTAATGTTGAAAAGTATGATTAAATCAATCGATATACATAATGGTGATTCAATACATGAAGGAACTGTTATTTCTCAGGCCGTTATTACAGCTGTGCGTCATTTACAAAAATCTCATGCCGCAAGTAAAATTATTATCCTTTTAACTGATGGCGAGCCTTCTTCGTATGATTTTTCTGCAAGTGAAGCTATTGCCATAGCAAAAACTTTTGGCATTAAAGTGTATACAATTGGAATAGGTAATCATGGTTTAAGTATGCGAGAACATCCATTGTTTGGTATTATTCAATATCAAAATAATTTTGATACACATTTGCTTGAAGAAATTGCTGAAAAAACAGGAGGCAAATTTTTTGATGCAAAAAAAGTTCAGGATGTTGCAAAAATTTATGACGAAATTGATGCTCTTGAAACAAGTAAGTATCAGGATAATGTTTTTATGAAATATTATGATTATTTTATTCCATTCATTTGGTGTGTTGTATTGCTTGCTTGTTGTGAAGTTATTTTATCAACATTTATATGGAAAATTTTATGATTCCTTGTCATTTTGGTAATTATAATTCATTGTATTATTTTTATATAATGATTCCCTTTTTATGTCTTTTGATGTATCGATTTATGCAAAAAAGGAAAAGATTATTTCAACTAGTTTCGCATCGTTATATGACGTGCATAATTTATAATTATTCTTTATCTCAAGAAGTGTTAAAAACATTTTTATATCTTGTCGGGCTTATTTTTTTATTCATTGCATTGTTGCGACCTCAGTGGGGAAAGCAAGAGCAAGTGATTGCTCAGCAAGGGCGGGATGTTATTATTGCTCTTGATATTTCTCGTAGTATGCTTGCGCAAGATGTTAAGCCAAATCGTTTATCTTTTGCAAAAGATAAAATAAGAAAATTATTATATAATCTTTCGTGTGAGCGAGTTGGGCTCATTGCTTTTTCTGGATCAGCTATTATTCAATGTCCTTTAACTTCAGATTATGCAGCATTTTCTTTATTATTAGATCAATTAGATATTGATACTATTTCTCAAGGAACAACTGCTTTAGATCAAGCGCTGAAAACATCGTTGCAAGTTTTTCAGGCTGTGCCAGATCGCAAAACAAAGATTGTCGTAGCATATACTGATGGAGAAGATTTTTCTACAGATTTGCAAGGTATTAAAGATCAAGTCATTCAGGAAGGTTTATCTATTTTTACGGTCGGTCTTGGTAGCGCTGATGGTGCACCTATACCAATTTTAGATGATAAAAATATACAAATTGGTTGGGAAAAAGATGAACGAAATAATATTATAATGTCTCGTTTACATGAACCATTACTTGCAAATATTGCAAGTTTGTCAGGAGGTACATATGTTCATGCTTTACCTGGAGATGAAGATATTATGTTTTTATTGCATGCAATTAGCAAGTTTGAAAAAGATAAATTAGAAGACAAAACCATGAATGCGTTGCAAGAACAATATCCCTATGCTATAGCAGTTGCGTTTATTTGTTTTGCTTTGGAGTGGATTTTATGAATAGATTATTTTTTTTATTATATTTTGTAATACCTATTTTTATTTGTAGTCATGTACAAGCTTGGTTTGATTTTCGATCTGTGCGAGCTTTTAGATCTTATCAAAATAAAGATTATCAACAATCTTTACATGATCTTGAAGATGGTTTGAATAAAGATCCTTATGATGTTGAACATAACTATAATATTGGAGTAGTATTCTATAAACAAAAAAAATATCAAGATGCGCTGCAAGCATTTTTAAGGGCTGGTAACTGTCAAAATAAATCATCAGTATTTCAACAGCAGACTTATTTTAATACGGCAAATTGTTATTTTCAGCTTGAACAATGGCGTGATGCTGTAGAGCAATATCAAAAAGTTTTAGCATTAGATGCAGATCATGTATCAGCAGAACATAATTTACGTTTAGCTTTATATAAGTTAAAAGAAGAAGAAATGAAGCAAAAAGTAAAAGAACAAGATCAAAAATCTGACAATCATGATCAGTCTTCTGCTGATCAAAATAATCAAGAAGATGTAAGCCAAAAATCTTGTTCTGGTTCTGGGCAAGAAGCAAAAAATCATGAAGGATCCGGATCGCAGGAACAGGGCCAAGAACAATCTGGGCAAAGTAGTAAAAATAAAAATACAAAAAATAATCAAAAAGCATCATCCGGAAGCAATGGTTCAGATCCATTTGAAAATAATTCATTCAAACAACAAGGCGGTCAAAAAGATGATGCTTCTATCGATACAGCATCACAACAAAAAACTGATGGACATGATACTCAAGATCATGGGCAAGATTTACAGTCTAAAATACCTGATAATCAGTCTATGAATAATGCTGCGCAAGATCAAGATCATGTCAATCAAGGTGGTGATAATGATCACGATGGATTAGATCAATCAATGCTAGATGAAAAAAATGGGACAGCTCAAAAGTTGTTCAAGCAGCCTGCATTGCAAAATGAAATGCAAGAGCAATATGAAAGCAAGACTTTTGAAGATGAGCGATTAAATGAATATCATGCATCATTAATTAAGACGCTCGAAGAGCTAGAAAAGAAAATACAAAAGCATGTGATAAAAAATAAAGTTGCTATGCAAGGGGCTGGGCAAAATGGAAAAAAAGGTTGGTAAAAAAAATAATATATTGAATCTGATGACGAGCTTATATCTTTTTATGTTGTTATCGATATTTCAGTCTAGTTTAAGTTCTGACGCGTCAATTATGTTACGTATGCAAGATATGAATCATAAGTCGATAAAGCAAGCGATGTCTCAAGTTCCTTTTATTATACAAGTTGAACTTGTTGATATAGAAGGGTATTGTAATGATCGAATTGTAAGAGATTTAAATATTATTGAACATTTTAAAACAGCAAAGCCAATTAATAAATCGCATATTGTCGAAATTAATAATGGCAAAAAGGTTACCAAAACATTTTATGATATTGTTGTGCAATCTGATAAAAAAGGAAAGTTTTTTGTTGGACCTTTATATCTTCATGATAAAAATGGGGTATCTGTAAAATCAAATCGGTTAATTGTTTCTGTAGGAGATGAAATTATTGCATCCTCTACAAATCAATCGGAAAAATATTTCTTAAAAGTATTTTTTGATAAAAAACAAGCTTATGTAGGTGAAAAAGTTAAGTTACATATACATTTTTATGATCGATTACTTGTCGATGACTTGCATTTAAAAATACCTAATTTTCAAGATGTATATATTGTTAATAATCAAAGTAATATAACAAAAAGTACCGTTACTTTAGATAACGAAGAATATGCTGTTACGCAATGGGAATTTGATTTTTATGGTAAAAAAGCAGATACGATTATTTTGCAAGATATCAGTGCTGTTTTTTTTGCAGAAGGATTTGGTATGAGAAGCTTTGATTTTTTTAGAGCTTTTCATAAAGTTGAGCAAGCTGTTGTAGCTCATCCTGTTAAAATAGATATTCTTCCATTGCCAGAACATCCGCAGCATAAGAAGGTTAAAGCTGTTGGACAATTTTCTCAGTTTGACATTGCGATTGATAAAAATTCTGCTCATGTAGGTCAAGGAATAGTTTTGCAGATGGATCTTTATGGCAATGCAAATTTTCATGATATTGATACATGTTCTTTAGTTTTGCCAGAGCATTTTAATTATTATGATTCAAATTTGATGAAAATTAATAAAGAACGAAATCATAAGCATTCTGAATTTATTATTCAAGCAAGTAAAGAAGGTCAATATCATATTCCTTCTCAAGTTTTACTCTATTTTGATCCAGAAAGTCAGGTGTACAAAAAAATAGAAAGCAATGCTCTTGATATTATGATTACCCCAAGAGTAGATAATCTGACAATTGATACTGTGCAATATCCTGATAAGCGTTTGCAAGAACAAGACGATCAGGCGCAAGCAATAAACTTTCAAATTATAACAGATGATACTATATATCGTGATAAAGTTGTTATTCCTCAAGATGTTTTTGCTAGAATCTTATTTTGTTTATTATTAGTTTTGCTGTTCATGTTTTTATATCAGCAAGGTTTGATGTATAATGTTTTTGAACATAAAAAAGTTATAAAGTATATAACTTTTTTACAAGCATATTTTGCTTGTCGACAAGCTGTAAAAAAACATAATTATACGATGATTTATGATGCTTTTAGGGCATTATTTTCTCGATTGATTGGTGTTAACCTGGGACATATGAATGATGCTGATATCATGATGTACTTGAAAAATATAGGTTGTCAGGATGATGAAATTGTCGCTTGGAAAATATTTTATCATAAACTTTTACAGGCATCGTTTTCTTGTCAAAAGGTAGCTATTCATGAAGATTTATATCATCAAGCGTTTATGTGGATTAATTTTGTAAAGGATCGAGCATGAAGCGCAAGAGTGTGTTTTTAGTTTTATTATATTGTCTTTCTACTTATCCACAAAGTGATTCTTTTACTCAAGCAAATCATTTATTTGCATCTCAAAATTATGTACAAGCATCGCAGATGTATCGGACTATTGAAAATCCAAGTTTTGCAGTTTTGTATAACGCAGCAGTTTGTTCTTTGTATCAACATGAGTATGGACATGCTTTATTGTTTATCAAGCAAGCGGAAAAAAAGGCTGGTTATCAAGAACTTAGTCAATTATATCATTTAGAAAAATATATTAAGCAGATGAATAATGCTCATTATGTCGAAACTTGGTTTGATCAGTTAGCGATTTTTTGTAAAAAATGTATACTATCGATTTCTATACTCTTATTACAGCTCATGATAATTATCTTATTATGTATAGTGATTTTTTGTTCATACAAGCGTTGGTTTGGTATGTACAAAAAGATGGGAATAGTTGCATTAAGTCTGTTTTTTTTATGTATGATGATATGGTGGCATTCCTATCATATCATTCATGAACGAGCTGGAATAGTGGTTAAAGATACTATCGTTGTTTATGCTGGACCAGATGAGACTTTTTATGAAAAAAATAAATTGCATGCCTCGGATGTTGTAACGATTTTAGATCAACATACAAAATTTTATAAAATTAAAGTTAAAAAAAATATTGGCTGGATTTTTTGTAATGATATTGAATTAATTTAAACATATAGTTGGAGTAAGCAATTAATAAATTTTATATAGATCTTGAAAAGAAAATATTTATATTTTTATCTGGACTTATGATTTTGATGAGCATCTTTTTAGTGATGCAATATTTTTATTTTTCTGCTGAAATCGAAAAAAATCGTTTAATGCGGCAAGAATATAGTCGACACATTCAGATGCTTAAAGTCATTATTCAAGATAAAAATATTGATGTAATTGCAGATGATCTTGATGATGCTCAAGAACAAGATGTGCAAGATTTGGATGCTTTGCAAGATAAAACGCTTATAGATAATGCTCTTGATGAATCTCAAGAAATGCAAATTCAACTTTCAGATTCTTTGCTTGATCTTGTTTTGCCAGTAGATCAACAAGATGATATTCTTGATGAGCAAAAAGAAGATACGCATAAATTTCAATTTATTTCTTTGCAAGATGAATTGCAGCTGAAGAAATTACGAAAACAAACTCGTCAAATAGCTTTATCAAGAAAAAAAATAAAACAAAAACCTGCTGAAAAAAATCTTGGAGCTGAGCAAATTGCGCATTTGAAAAAAACTCATAAAATCCAAGGACATCAAGATTTTACTTTTCATTGGCCGCTTGAGCTACATCACTTTTGGTTAAGTTCATTGTTTGGAGCTCGTAAAAAAGCGAATGGTCAACCTGGCTTTCATTACGGGATAGATCTTGCCGCATTGAAAGGCACTCCGATTAAAGCTGCAGCAGCAGGAAAGGTTATTCAAGCTCAATTTATTCCTGGTTATGGTAATAATATTTTAATACAGCATAATAAATATTACAGAACGCGTTATGCTCATTTACATAAAATTAATGTAACGACTGGCCAGCAAGTTGCGCAAGGTCAAAAAATAGGAACAGTTGGAGATTCTGGTTCTGTGCGCAAAAGTGGTCGAGATGCATCTCATTTGCATTTTGAAATTTATCATAATGGTAGTCATGTTAATCCATTACGATATTTATTTACTTGAATCATATTTTTAATTCTTTAGGAAGGAACTTGTTCTATGTTACAGACTATGCATAAAATTATAGCGTGGTACAAACGGCCAAATAAATCATGGTTGGCAGATACGCTTGAATCATTACTGGTGATTATTCCAGTTGTTTTTCTTATTAAGACGTATGTTTTTGGATTGTATCAAGTGCCAACATGTTCTATGGAAAATACTATGTTGGTCGGAGAGCGTTTTTTTGCAGATAAATTGACGCCATATTTTAAAGCTCCACAACGCGGTGAAATTATAGCTTTTAATTGTCCAACTTATAAATATTCTACAAATCCTTTTATGAATTGGTATCAACGTTACATTGATTTGTCTATTGTTAGCTGGACTAAGCGTGTTATTGGCGTTCCAGGTGATCATATTGAAGGGAAAATAGAGGATGGCAGAGCCGTTATTTATCGTAATGGTCAAAAGCTAGATGAGCCTTATGTCAATCAATATCCAATTATGGATATATTTAAACCAGAGTTGATCGAAAATAATAATTTTGGTAAAGGTTTAGTTCGTAGAACTTTTGATCCTTCAATGAAATTAAATGATCCAAAACAACCATTTTATCGTATAAGCCCTGTTGCAGCTGCACGAGCAAAGCAATTAGTTGAAAAAACTGTTTATTATCCAACTGATACTCGTCCAGAAGATATTTTTGATGTACAGCTTGGTGAAAATGAATATTGGGCTATGGGTGATAATCGACGCGGTAGTTATGATTCTCGTGATTGGGGTGTTTTACCAGGTCATTATATTCATGGCAAAATTATACTAAGGTTATGGTCATCAGATAGTGATGAATCATGGTGGATTGTTGATTTGATCAAGCACCCAATTGACTTTTGGAGTCGTATGCGTTGGTCTCGTTGTTTAAATATTATGAAATAATTATTTGAATCTATAAAAAAGGAATATAAGCATGATGAATGTAAAAAAAATGTATGTAAGTTTATTCATGGTAGGTGCAGCTTTATTTTTAACGGGTTGTTGGCCATTTAAAGATGCTACCAAGAGTCTTAAGCCTGAATTAGTAATTATTAATGTTTTAGAACAGCCAGAATTTGAAGATTGTCATATTCAAGGGTCAATTAATATTCCATTCGATGAGTTTGAAAGTAAAATTTCTTATTTAAATAAACAAAATCACTATGTCATCTATTGTGCTGATTATATGTGCATGTCAAGTGGCTTTTGTGCAAATCTTTTAAAGAAAGCTAAATTTGAGCATGTTTGGGCTTATGAAGGAGGTATGGCTGAATGGTATCAAAAAGGTTATCCTTTTGAAGGAAAGGCTCAATTTGAATATTTAGCTTCACAGTATGAAGATATGTTGCACGATGAGTCTGGTGATGTTCCAACTATAAGCGCAGAAAAGTTGCTTGAAAAAATTAAAGATTTTGCTGTTATTGCATAATTTTTATGTATACATAAAGTATA
Source organism: bacterium (assembly GCA_947377595.1). Taxonomy (GTDB): domain Bacteria; phylum Babelota; class Babeliae; order Babelales; family Chromulinivoraceae; genus Chromulinivorax. The sequence continues at coordinate 8,597 of CANCGK010000016.1, forward strand.
AAAAAGAGTCGTAGTGATCAGTTGCGGCTCTTTTTTATAGTGTGAATTTTAAAAAATATAAATAAAATGTATAAAAAAGTTGCATCAAATCAAGTTTTTGGTATATTATATAATATCTATCGATAATTAAATAATTAACTATCGAAGTTTGATATGATTTTTGGCGGCATGGCCAAGTGGTAAGGCGTGGGTCTGCAAAACCTTTATCCTCGGTTCGATTCCGAGTGCCGCCTCCAAAGACTATGCAACGTACATATTATTTTATAAGTACATAATTTAATGTATTGTATAAAAAATAAAAAAATAATTGCAATATTCTATTGCAGTGTCATAATAAGCTATATGAGCTTTCTTTTGAAAAAAATATTGTGTGCCGTGGTGGCGAAATTGGTAGACGCAAAGGACTTAAAATCCTTCGGGCTTTACGCCTGTGCCGGTTCGAGTCCGGCCCTCGGCACCATTTTATTTTTATAATGTAACAATTTCTTTCTTTTTATATATCAAAAATCAGTTATATAATTTTCTCATATAAAATTATATTTTTGTAAAATACGAAAAGTTTCTTGACAATTATTCTATAGCTATTAGTTTAGCCATTAGTACAAGTTTTTTGTCCTTAGTAATATAAAGTTTTGAGGAAGTTATATGAATAAGGCACAAGTTTTAGAAAGCATGGCTAAATTAACGAAGATGTCAAAATCTTCTTGCAAAGTAGCTTTAGAAGCTTTCGTTGCGACAGTTGGCGCAGCTTTAAAGCAAAATAAGTCCGTAGTGCTTACTGGTTTTGGAACATTTGCTGTTATGAAACGCAAAAGTCGTGTCGGTGTAAATCCTGCGACTGGAAACAAAATGCAAATACCTGCAAAACGCGTTCCTAAATTTAAGCCTGGCAAAGCTTTAAAAGATTTAGTTGGTTAATATCAGCTAAACTATAAAAAGTTAAAAAGGATGTCTGTTGTAAGGCATCCTTTTTCTTCTTCGAGTTGTATTTATGCTTGATCTTTTTTTATAAAGTTTCGTATACTATCAATAGTAATCATAAAAAAGGATCAATTATGATGCAAAATATAAAAATGTTAATTTGGGATAGAAAGTCTCAGTTAGAGATTTGGATATCAAATTTACATTTGAATTCTTTAGATTTTATTCGATTTACTTCTTTTTTTGGAGTCGGCTTTTTAGGAGGCCTTTTTTTTAAAAGATGGAGTAAGTATATAATTATGGTAACCGTGTCTTTGATGATTTTTTTAGCTGTATTGCAAGGTTTTTCTATCATTACAGTTAATTTTTTAGTCATTGCTCGATTGACAGGGTTACACAATATAACGAATATACAAACCATGTTGACAGCGTTGATACATATTGCTCATCAACATACATGGGAATTAAGTTGCAGCGGGATAGGTTTTATTATTGGATTTAAAACAGGATAAGGATGATCATGAAAAAAGAAATGTCATTTGTACAACGATTAACAACTTCATTACTTGCAAATCAAGCTATTACACAAAAAGAAGCTGATTCGGTTGTAGCGATGTTTCATGATCGTGCAAAAGGACGAGTAGATAATTTTTTACTTGATGAAGGTATTGTTGAGCGCGAAGAATTATTAAAAGCTTTAAGCGCTGTTTATCAAGTTCCATATTTTGATGTGAACGGATACTTTTTTGAACACGAATTACTTGCAACATTTCCTCGTGATATCTTAATATCAAAAGGAATTATTCCATTACAAGTTGATGAAGATGTTTTAATTGTTGTCGCAAGTAATCCAGAAGATCCAGAATTGTTAGATGTTATCGGTCATAGTGTTTCCTATGATGTGCAATTTAATGTTGGTTTACGCCGTGATATTATCGATGCTATTGAAGAATATTATGATCAATCAATCATTTTAGATGATGAAGATGATTACGAAGATGATGAATCTTTTGAAGACGATGAAGATGATGACATGGCTGAAGATATTTTTGATGATGAATATTAAAAATCTGTTTTTCGTTTATAAAAGTCGCTTGGTATATATCAAGCGACTTTTTTTATAATCAGTTCTCGCCATTAAGGGTGTTTGTGATATATAATCTGTCCTAAATGTCAATATATGTTATGATTACATTATAAATAAAATAGGAGAGATCTATTATGGAATTTTTGAAAAGCAGTATGATATTGAGCAGTTTGTTTTTGATCTGTTTTCTATCTTGTGCTTGTGATAATGATCGATTACCCAATCTTTGGCAGCCAAGTGACCGTGACATGATATCATTGAAAGAACTTAACAAAATAGCACAAGCACGACATGAAAAAAAAGCTTTAGATGAACAACAAGAACTAACTCAAGACAATCAAATGCCTGTATCTATTGAAAAAAATCAATCATTAATATGGTCTATAATTTGTTATGTAGTTGGTTGGGAAAAATAACATTTTTATATATATATAAATATCAGCAGTTTTGTCGGTAATTTTGATCTAACTGCTGATATTTTTGCACTGTATAAACTTAAATTTCTTCTGATTTTGCTGTATGTTCAGCGAAAGATTTTTTTAACTCGGCTTCTATTCTTGTGCATGAAATGCATTGATGTATTATTTCAGATGTTTCAGTTTTGTAATGCATGGATTGAAACCATCCAAAACAATAGTTCCAATAAAGTTTCATTGTATTTTGTATGATAGCTATGTCTGAATTATGAGATTTTTTACATTTAAATAATCCAAAATTAATATCATTTTTATTTTTTGATTCTTGTATCATGAATGTTAAAGATTGCAGAATTTCATTGTTTGCAGCTGTCGGTGATAAAAAATTGCCTTGCGCATCGGTATCACCTTGAATGTTGAGTTGTTGACCATGCCGAGTTGCTGTAAATGTTAATAATTGTTGTTCTTTAGTATCTTGCGCAATTAAATTGACATTGTTATTACAATGTTCATCAATCCAATGTTGTTGATAAGATGGTAATATCTGAGCATATTTTGCTTGAGCTTGTTCTTCTCTTCTCTTTTGAGCTTGTGCAATATCAATTTCTTTTTCATTTTGTTCGTGCTTGAGTTGATCTAATAATGATTCTTTTGGAGGTTGTGATGTATCGCTTTGAATATCTTGTGATACAAGATGTATGGTATACAAGATACAGCACATTGAAAAAGTTTTGCGTAAATTCATGATAATCCTTAAAAGTATATATATTTGATAATGTAATTATCTTTCTACCTGTCTATAAATTATGTAATTATATGAAAAAAATGTATACTTATACTTTATCATTATTTGTATAAAAAGGGTTTATCCTTCTATGTTGGTATTACAAAATTTAACAGTTGTCGTTGAGCAAAAAAATATTATTCAAGATTTTTCTTTGCGTATTGCGCCAGGCACATTACATGTGATTATGGGGCAAAATGGTTCTGGGAAAAGCAGTCTAGCTCATACCATTATGGGTTTGCCTATGTATCAAATCATAGCAGGAGATATCTTTTTTCATAACAATTCTATTGCTGCAATGTCTTTGCATGATCGTAGTAGGGCGGGTATTTTTTTAGCTTTCCAGCAGCCGCTTGTCATTCCTGGTGTGCGTGTTTTTGAATTTTTAAAAGAAATTTTTGCTTTGACTGGCAAGCAAATTTTGCCAGCCGATTTTCAAGCGTTAGTGACAAATTATTGTGCTCAGGTTGGTTTAGATATTTCTTTTTTGTATCGTGGTTTGAATGAAAATTTTTCTGGCGGCGAAAAAAAACGATTAGAAATCGTGCAAATGCTTATTTTGCAGCCAAAATTAATTATTTTAGATGAAATCGATTCTGGTCTTGATGTTGATGCTTTACGAGCAATTGGAGGATGCATTCGTGCATATCTTGCAGCGCATCAAGATGTCAGTTGCATTGTCATTACGCATTATCGAAGAATTTTAGACTATGTCACTCCAAATTATGTTCACGTTATGCATCATGGTAAGATAGTTCGTTCTGGAGATGCGCAATTATCTTATGAAATTGAATCGCAAGGATACGATGTCTACAATGTTTAATCGATTGCATGAGGTATGTGCATGAGTGAATTTAATAACAACGGCGATTACATTGGTTATCGTGCCGTCAAAGGTTTAAATCGCAAAATAGTCACTGATATTTCTGCTCGTAAAAATGAGCCGGGCTGGATGACCGATTTTCGTTTAAAAGCATTAGATATTTTTGAAAAAAAGCCGATGCCAAGTTGGGGTGCAGATTTATCCGATTTAAATCATCATGATATTCATTATTACGTGCAATCTGTACAGGGTAAACATTCTTCCTGGGATAATGTTCCTGATGATATTAAAGCTACATTCGAAAAATTAGGAATCCCTCAAGCAGAGCGAGAAATGCTTGCAGGAGTGGGAGCTCAGTTTGAATCAGAAGTAATTTACAAGCGTTTAAAAGATAAATGGGCAAAAAAGGGGGTTGTTTTTCTTGATACTAATTCTGGTTTAAACGAATATCCCGATATCTTTAAAAAATATTTTGCATCAGTTATTCCTGCACATGATAATAAATTTGCAGCATTAAATTCTGCTGTTTGGAGCGGTGGCAGTTTTGTCTATGTTCCAGCAGGTGTTCATGTAGATTTACCTTTGCAAGCATATTTTCGTATCGAATCATCGCAGATGGGGCAATTTGAACGCACGTTGATTATTGCAGAGCCTGGTAGTTTTATTCATTATGTCGAAGGGTGTAGTGCGCCAGTTTCTCGTAATAATTCATTGCATAGTGCAGTTGTCGAACTCATAGCTTTACCAGGATCTCATATTCGTTATACGACGATTCAAAATTGGTCTAATAATGTTTATAACTTAGTCACCAAGCGAGCTATCGCTCATGAACGAGCATCAGTTGATTGGGTTGATGGTAATTTTGGTAGTAAAGTAACGATGAAATACCCGTGTATTATTTTAAAAGGTCAACATAGTCGAGGTCAAATTATTTCGATTGCCATTGCAGGCAAAGATCAGCAGCAAGATGCGGGTGGTAAAATTATTCATTGTGCGAGCGATACAACATCAAATATTGTATCAAAATCGATCAGTAAAGATGGTGGCAGAACGACCTATCGAGGATTGCTTAAAGTTATAGCAGGGCTAAAAAATATTGTTTCTCGCGTGCAATGTGACGCGCTTTTAATGGATCGATTTTCTCGAACTGATACCTATCCAACCGTTGATATAAAATCTGATCATGTCGATATTGGTCACGA